>NZ_CASGGV010000028.1:0-15619 GCF_949319125.1 Frankia sp. Hr75.2
CTAGCAGGGCGGTCGACGATTCAGCCGGCCTCGAGAAGGTCCTGGAGCTCGGTGAGGGCGGTCCGCAGATGTCCGGCGAAGGAGTGCATCTGCTCAGCCACCACGCTCGGGGTGCTCAGGTAGACGTTGAAGCGGTCCGGCAGCAGCACGTAGGCGACCCCGATGCACCTGTTACTGGTTGATCCGAATCCGAAGTACTGGATGTGGGTGGACGGCGCCGAGCTCGTGCTCAGGTAGTCGTCCCGGGTGACCAGCCAGCCGGGGGTGTCGAACAGGTCGAGATGCTCGGTGATCCCCAGTTCCTCGCCGCGACGGGCCTGGATGAACTGGAGTTCCCAGAGGTGCTGCTCCGGGGCCCGTCCCGCCTGGCAGTCCCGCGCCCGCGTGACGTGGGCGTCGGCCGCGGCCCGCAGCGCGGCCAGCCGGGTGGCGGCGTCGGCGGCCGGGTCGTCCATCACCCGGACGAACGCCTGGATCTCCGGCGTGATGACCCGCATCGCCTCTGTGCGACCGCGCCGGTACTGCCGGGTCGCGATCGACTCGTAGGTGGCGCCGACCAGGCCCTTCGAGCGGTTGTGCGCCAGCTGGTAGGCGAGCTGGACGAACGCGTCCGGCGAGATCCGCAGGCTCTTCGCCCGGTTGGAGCCGAAGTCGTCGAACGACAGCGTGGCCGTGGCCGTGGCGGCGGCGTATGCGCTGAACGCTTCGCCCGCGGCAAGCACGTCCGCGCGCAGGTCGTCGTCCAGCGTGAACGTGACCGGCCGGACGGCGGGCACGCCCTGGGAGCGGGCGCCCGACCGGGCCGAGTGCTCGACCGCCGGAGCGCCGAGCATGTCGTCGACCAGGCTCAGCACGGTCGTCCCGTCCAGGCCGCAGTGCTCGATGTTGATACCGGCGCTGCCGTCCGCGAAGACGATGAGGGACACCGACTTGTCGAACCAGCGGTTGCCGCAGTCGCCGTGGAGAAGGTTGTCGCACGCTTCCTTGGCATCGGCGGGCGTGAGGTCGTCGAGGCAGAGGCAGAACAGCGCGGTCTCGACGGTGTCGAGGGCAGTCACGTTGCCCGGGTCGCAGGCGAGCAGCGATTCACGGCTCGTAGCCCAGGCCGCGCGTGCCTTGGTGGTGAGCCGACCGACCGACGTCTCCGGAGCGGCGCGCTCCGCCCCCGCCTTCAGGATCGCGTCCAGGCCGCTCTCGAGATCGTCGAGCGTGTGCGGATGCCCCTCGGGGCCCACCACGTCCATCCGGAACAGGTGGCCGCGGTGGAGGACGACGATGTGGCGTGCGGTGGAGGGGCCCGGTGACGGCTCGCTGTACGGGGTGCGGACGGTGTCCTGCACCTGCCCGGGGATACGGGTCGTAGAGAACAGGAACCGGTTCTGGTCCATCGACAGCGCCTGGCCGCGCTGGATGATCGGCTCGATCGCCTCCGCGTCGAGGCGCAGCTTGTAGTCCAGCGCCGAGGCGATCAGCCCCGCGGCCCGGGCTGTCTGACCGGCGTCGGACTCCTCGAAGAGGAAGATGAAGTTCGCGTTGAGGGCGATGCGGTCACGCCGCCCCAGGTAGCGCGAGGCCCAGAAGGCGTCGAGCCAGCTGTGCACGCCGGGGGTGGCGTCGTAGCGCTCCAGCTCGGCGTGCAGGGCACGGCCCGGACCGCCTGGGCGGGCGAACGCGGCGAGCGCCGTCTCGGTGGCTGCCAGCTCGTCCGGGGTCAGCAACGGTGAGCACCACTGCAGGAACCGGGCGCAGGTGTCGTCCAGAGTGGGCAGCGGCACCCGCGGGAGCCGGTCGTCGTTGACGAACGTACCGGTGTTCGACCATTGCGGCCCGGCCTCGGATGCCACGGGGCTCGGCTGCCGGAGGCCAGCTGCCGTGGCCTCGGGCGCGTTGCTGCTCGGTGACGGGGCGTTCGGCGTCATTCGTGACCTCGGGGGGCGTGGGACGGGTGGCCCGACGGCCGTCGGGCTCCTGCTGATGACGGAACTGGCGCCGGGGATGCCCGGAGTGCCGGTACTCGCGATACTCGCGGCAGAAGTGCTGGCGGTAGCCGCGGCGGAGGCGGAGGCGGTAGTCGCGGCCGAGGCGCTGGCGGCGTGTGCGGCGAAGCTGCCGCGGGGGCGTGACACGTACAGCTGGGCGTACATCCAACCGTCGCTCTCCAGGCCGTGCGGGTCGATGCCCACCGTGGCGAGACTGTCCAGCACGAGCTGCTGTTCCTGCGCCGAGGCGAATCTGCGCTGGCGGAACATGCGGTCGAGCCTGACGGTCTCGTATCCCCTCTCCGCGAGGCTCGCCCCGATGGCGTCGAACGGGAACATCCGCAGTACGAAGTGCGCCATCCACGGTCGCTTTCCGTCAGCCGCCTCGATGGCGTCGAGAACCCGGGAGATGGTTCGTTCGCCAACATAGCCGAGACAGCCGGTCGAGATGACGAGATCGGTGCCGGCAAGCTGCCCTCGCTGCCGTTCGGTGGGATCCGCGGCCTCCAGGTCGGCGTGCACGGCATCGTCGAGAAAGCCTGCCGCGAGAGCGTAGGAGAGGGCCTCGTTCGACACGTCGAGACCCACGAACACCGCGCCGGTCGGCAGGGAGCCACCCGAACGCCCGTTGGAGCTCAGAGGCCCGGAAGTGGGTGGCGGGGACACTCTGGTGGAACGGACCAGTTCGCGGTCGCGGGCCAGCAGCTCGTCACGGGTGTAGCCGTGGGCCTCGGGTGCACCGTAGCGCTCGTACAGGTGCTCGAGGGTAACCCCGCAGCGCAGCAGTGCCGCGTTGATCCCGTAGGACGAACCGATGTCGAGGATCTTCAGCGGCGACGGGTGACGTCCGGGAGGATCGCCGGGCATCGGGCGGCCTGCTGCCCGGTAGTCGGCCACGGTCTCGACGAAGTACGGCCTGGCGATTTGGGGGACCTGATAGGCGAGCGTACGCAGCGTCGTGAAATATGCCCGTGGATCAGGCTGGTCGTAGATGTGATCCAGTGAGACTTTGCCAGTGGCATCGAAATGCACAGGTCAGGCTCCTGCAGGTCATGGTCGGGACCGGACTCGCCCTCGCGAGGCCGGCTCTGGGATACCAGTTCCCATGAACGCGGACCAGCCGATCAGCACGCCGACGCCGCCGGCGGGTCGAGGGCCACGGGCGTGGTCGGCCTGCGCGATCGGACCGCCGGCTCAATCGCCGGCTCAGTCGAGCAGGCTGTCACCCCGCACGCGAGCCGCCTGCCCGGCGGCCTCGAGATGTTCGAGCAGCACCCGGCCGAACAGCTGCCTCGTGCGCGCTACGCTACCGATGACACCGGGACGCTCGCAGTAGGCGAAGATCGCCGAATGACGGGCGGTGCCCCCCTGCACCGGGCTGACCCGGTGCAGCGAGAAGCGACCCCGGAACAGCTGGAGATCGCCGGGACGGAGCATGAGGCGCCGTGTCCGCCGGTCATCCCGACCGGTGAGGACGTCACACACGGCCTCGAGGTTCTCGGCCTCGGCGGACCGGATGTCGGGACAGTACTCGAAGACCCCGCCTGCCTCCGACTCCTGGATCAGCAGGCTCAGCGAGAACTCGTTGGTGTCGAAGTGCCAGGGGTGCTCGTCTCCGGGCCGGATGACGTTGAGGCACAGCTGGGCCAGCGGGTCCGCCAGCTCGTACAGGCGACCAAGCCCGCAGCAGGCAGCCACGAACCGCCGAAACGACTCGTTGGAATACAACCGCCGTATGCCCACACCGTCGGGGACGAGATCGGCCGCGACGAACGCGTTTCCGCGCCGCATGGTGATACGCCCGGGATGACCTTCGGGAAGCGGCGTCCCCATGTCGATGTTGTATGCGTTGACCGTCTCGGCCTGGTAGTACGCCGACGGAGCAAGCTCAGCGCATTCGGCACGCAGGGCCTCACGGGCATCGGGGCGAACGAATTCAGCGAGGACGCTGCAACCCGTTGCCTCCAGCTCTCGACGGACTCTGGCCGCCAGGTCGTGCCAGGCCGCACTCGCCGGATGCGCGAGAGGATAACGGTCGGTGTCGACCAGGTCATCCAGACCATCGAGCGCGGTGGCGACGCCGGGTCCACTGGAGCACCCAGGTCCGCCGGGGCTTTCACGCACGGCGGCGTATCCAGCTGCGGTGGCGCACCCAGGCCCGATGACACGTTGAGGAACACTGACACGTTCAGCAGCAGTGACGCTGTTGGGCACGGCGCTGTCCACGGGCCCGGGGATACCCGGCAGAAGGCCCTGGCCCGTGGATCCCGCCGCATCATCGCCGCAGGCCAGAAGGCTGTCTGATCCAGCAGGGCAGGCCGCACCGCGCGCTGCAGCAGTTCTCGAGCGGCTCACGAGATCCTCCCTACGCCGGGCGTGCGCACCTCACCATGGCGCGCCTGACTGGGTTTCCGAACATTCTTGCCTCGACTACCAGCACATGAACATGCCTGTGATATCCGACACTTTTATGTTCTTTCTACGCTCAGGGCTGGTAATCGGGCTTCCTTCTCAGCGCCAATTTCCTCCCTTCCGGACGTGTGGGATGCCAGACCTGGACCGTCGGCGTTGAGTCGGGCTTTCAGGCGCAATGCCGTTGAGTTGCGGGTCTGACAGGGGTCCGACCGCCCGGATGATCTGCACAGTTTCGGCCGGGCGGCGGATGGGTGGAGGAGGCCGTGGTCGTTGGGGGTTCCACGACAGGAAACGGGACATCTTCCGTTTGGCCTGCCGGACCACGCAGCGGAGCCGACGCACAGGGTTGATCTCTTCCTGAAGCTCACGGGTAGGGTGAGCGAGTTCAGCCGTGAGATGATCAGAGGGGAAAGCCCCGGGCACAGGGGCGACACTGCGCCAGGCCACCCGTAGGGCGGCCGCGGCGGACGCCCTGGCGGGATCCAGCGGCTCGCCGCGGTTCACCACCGCGGCGTGCATCAGGACCCGCAGCCCGCGGTGTAGACCGCCAGGTGCGCGAAGATCTCCTGGAACACCAGCTCCGGGCTCTTGCTCCCAGCTGCAGCGGGCACGCGCCGACCAGCTCCTCCCGGACGGCCGCCTGGAGTGCGTTGCGCAGCACGGCATGCACGACCTGAACCTGACGCTTCGACGGCAGCCGCCGGCAGCACCGGCCAACCGCGCAGCAACGCCGCTCCCCCTCCGGTCGCTCCTTGTCCACACCCCGCGCGCAGCACCGGCAGGTGCTCTCCGTCCGCCGGATGAACTGCCGAACGTCCGCGCCGGTCAGCCTGTTCAGCCGCTTCCTCCCGAGACCCGGGACGAGGTAGATCCGAACCGCCTTCTCATAGGTCACGTACGTGTTCGACTGACGGTTCGGTTTCACCGTCTGAGCAAGCCAGACCGTCAGGTACCGCTCGACCGTCCACCCGGTCGCGTCCGCCGGGATGCCCTGGTCGGAGTTGGCCTGGAGTTCGGTCAGCTTGCCGCGGACGATCTCCTCCGACTTGCCGTAGACCGGCCGCCGCTTCGTCGTGCCGTCCGGCCTCAGGACGTAGGCCGCGCCGCCAACAGAGCCCGAGACTGCCGAAATACTCGTTTTATGATCAAGCAGCGGCGCGCGGTGCACGCCGGTGGGCGGCCGGAGAATGAGCAGAGGGCACGCCAGTGCACTGCCGGAAGACAGCGCCAGGACGCCGCGCTCCCCGGGCAGCCCGACCCGCAGCCTGCCAGCGGCGAGACCGTCTGTGGCCGATCCACATACCCGAATCTGGGTCCTGTGTGGAACTACGAGAGCGAACCCCGCTATGCCGGCCTTTCCTGACGAGAGTAGACGCCGAGAGATGAACGGGGCCGACTTCGCAAGGCAAAGGTTAGGGGCTCGAGTCCTCGTCTCCGCCGTCACCTTTAGGTCCTTCCTTTTCTTCCTCTCCGTCGATCAAGGGTGAAGCGGGGTGTCGACGTGACCCGTTGACGCCGCCCAGAGAGGCTCGCACAGATATGAACGGCCGGACAGGGGAGAGGGGGTGGCCATGGCTGCAGACGAACAGAAATTCGACAAGATCATGGTGGATCGGTCGGAGGGGTTCGGCGAGCGGCTGCTGGGTGTGTTGCTGGATCGCGCTCACGAGATGCCGCCGCAGCTGATCGCCCCCCTGGTAGCGGAAGAGATCGGCAGGATCGGTGGGCGGGACATCTCTATCCTTCTGCAGGACTATGAGCAGCTGGTGCTGACGCCGCTGCCGGGCAGGAGCCTCACGGTCGGGGAGCCTGAGCCGATCGACGGCTCCCCGGCCGGCACGGCATTCCTGCGCGCGATGACCGTCGAACAGCCGCAAGACGGCGGTATACGGATGTTCCTGCCACTGCTGGACGGTAGCGACCAGGTGGGCGTGCTGGCCCTCACCCTCGACACCGTCGATGATGATGACCGGCGGTTGCTGCGGCGGCTCGCCGGCCTCGTCGCCGACATGCTGGTCACCAAAAGCAGCTACACCGACCAGTTCTTCCAGGCCCGGCGTCGCGAACCGATGAGTGTGGCCGCGGAAATCCAATGGTCACTGTTGCCCCCGCTGACCATGATCACCCCGCAGGTCGCGGTAGCCGGTGTCCTTGAACCCGCCTACGACATCGCAGGCGACAGCTTCGACTACGCTCTCAACGATGACATCCTGCACGTGGCCGTTATCGACGCGATGGGTCACAGTCTGGACGCCGCAGTGCTGGCAACGGTCGCGATCGGTGCCTACCGGCACGCCAGACGTGCCGACATCGGGCTTGCCGAGCTGTACATGTTCATGGACGCAGCCATCCACAGGCAGTTCGGACCCGACCATTTCGTCACCGCACAGATGATGCGTTTGGATATCGGAACTGGTCACCTGCAATGGGTCAATGCGGGTCATCCGGCAGCGCTACTGATCCGCGACCATAGGGTTATCCAGGCGCTGGAGAGCCCGGGAACCCTGCCGGTCGGATTCGGTGGTGACATACCGCAGGTCAGTGAGCAGACGCTCTTGCGCGGCGACCGGGTGCTGTTCTTCACCGATGGCCTCGTCGAGGAGCACGAAAAGGGCGGAGAACAATTCGGCGAAGAACGCCTGATCAACTTTATTGAGAATATCCGGGGTAAAAGCATCCGGGAGATGGTCCGAGATCTGTCCCATGCACTGATGCGGGAAAGGCGCGGAATCACGACCGACGACGCGACTCTCTTCCTGATCGAGTGGCGCGGGGGCACCGCCGACCATCTCGCCAGCATAGATATTTAACCAGGAAGACGTTGATGGCGCCGATCGTCTCAGGTTCCGTCTCAATCGTGCGTGTCCGCGGCTGTTCGCGGCGATAGGGCAGCGTGCCCGACGCGCGAAACGAACGGCGACGGAGCGCGGTGAACCCGCCACCGCGGCACGAAAAAGCAGACAGTCGGAGCCGAGTCTCCGGTCCGGTCCGGTCCGACCGGCAGGCCGTGCCATTCGCGTGCCAGTAGCAACGTCGACAGAGGGCACAGGACCGCCGTCGACCTGGGCAGCGCCCCGTCCACGCCCTGGCAGGCGCCGCAGGCCGCACAGGTTTCCCGAGCTCGTGACGCGTGTAGGGCCGTGCTGCGAGTACAGCCATCCGTAAGGCCAAGCCCACGAACACCGGCGGACATGAGCGGAACCCGTCAGGGGGTTGTATCCGAGCCAGCTCCGCGTGGACGCAGTGCTGTCTACCGTCGCTGGCCGTCCAAGGACCTTTTCGTCTCCGACCTGGTGAAGGAACTGGCGGCGGGTGCCGTCCCGGGTATCGAACGGGACGAGATAGAGCTGTTCCGACGTGTCGTGCGCGCACACGAGGACGGGTTCAGCACGCCGCAGGGCCGGCAGGATCTGATTACCGAGCTGTTCCGCGAACTGGCTCTGCTCGACTTCGAGGTGCTCCGGACGTCGGCGGGGTGGCGGACCTACATCGCCTTGCACGCCACGTTCCTGAGCCTGCCCGACGGAGGGCTCCGTGAGGAGGTCCGCGAGGCTCTCGCCCAGTCCCAGCGCGACCATGTCGCTCGCGTCGCGCGATCCTGGGTGCAGCTCACCCAGGTGTTCGGCTACCGGCTGCGCCCTGAGCTGGAAGCCACGTTCGACACGATGGTGAACCTGTTCGACGCGACCCTTCGGGGGTTGTACCTCGTATCCCTCGCCACTCCGGACGTCGCCGAGCGGCGACTGAACGCACGCCCGTTCGGGGCTTCGGGCACGGAGGAATGGTCGCTTCCAGCGATGGGGCTCGCCAGTGTCGCGATGACCTTCCTGGAGCCCGACCCGGCTGTTGTCTGGAGCGACGAACGGAGCACGGCGGTGCGTCAGGCACTGGCGCACTGGACGATTCCCGACACATAAGCCGCCATTCCCAGCCCAGGACGACCGAGGCGACAGGAGCCCCCATGGCGACCCCCGCAATCCGCGCGGTCGGTCTCGGTAAACGCTACGGTAAATTCCACGCACTGCGCGATCTTGATCTCGAGGTTGCTCCCGGCGAGGCCGTCGGCTGTCTGGGGCCCAACGGCGCGGGGAAGACCACGACGATCCGGCTGCTTCTCGGATTCGCGCACCCGACATCCGGACGTGCGGAGATCTTCGGGCACGACTGCCAGCGACGGAAGACACAGGCCCACCGTCATCTCGCCTACGTTCCGGGCGAGGCGAGCCTGTGTCCGGAACTGACCGGAGCCGAAACGCTGTACCTGCTGGGCCGAGTCCAGGGCCGGGTGGACGCCGCCTACCGCGACGAGCTCGTCGAACGGTTCAGCCTCGACCCGTCGAAGAAGGTGCGGGCCTACTCCAAGGGCAACCGGCAGAAGGTGCTGCTGATCGCCGCCCTGATGAGCCGCCCCGACCTGCTCGTGCTGGACGAGCCGACCAGCGGGCTGGACCCGTTGATGGAGCAGGCGTTCCGGCTCAGTGTCGCGGAGGCCCGCGACGCGGGCCAGAGCGTGTTCCTCTCGTCGCACATCCTCAGCGAGGTCGAGGCCCTGTGCGACCGGGTCGGAATCCTGCGCGAAGGGCGGCTCGTCGAGATGGGAACGCTCGACCAGATGCGCCACCTCGCGGAGTTGGCCGTCGAGCTCACCTTCGACCGGCCGCCGCCCGACCTTGCCCGCGTACCGGGCGTGACCCGGGTCGTGGTGGACGGCCACCGAGCCCGGCTGGGGGTACGGGGGCCGATCCAGCCCCTCCTCGACGCCCTTTCCGGTACCAATGTCCAGGAATTCCTCAGCCGGGAGCCCTCCCTGGAGGAACTGTTCCTCGCCCACTACGGACCGGACGAAGCCGAACGCGACGAGGGGTCGCCGGAACAGCTGACGCGGCAGCGGGCATTGGCATGACGGTGCTGCCTCTCTCGGTGCCGCGTGCCGCGTGGCGCGTGGCGCGTGGCGCGTGGCGCGTGGCGCCCTGAACCCGGCGGGCGGTGACGCACGCCTGGTCGTGGGCGGTCGAGTGGCCCGTGCCGCCGCCCGGTCAGGCGCGCTGTGGGGGTGCGTGTTCGGACTGTTCGTCGTCGTGCAGACCGTGGCGTTCACAGCGCAGTACGACACCCAGGCGGCCCGCGACCAGATGGCCGCCACCTACGGCACGGAGGGTGGCCTGACCGCGGTCCTGGGCCAGCCGGACGCGCTCAACACCGTCGCCGGCTGGGCGACCTGGCGCTTCGTGGGCATCCTGGGCCTGCTCGGGTCGGTGTGGGGAGTCCTGCTGGCGACCCGCCTGCTGCGCGGCGAGGAGGAGTCCGGACGCTGGGAACTGCTGCTGACCGGGCAGACAACCCCGCGCCGCGCGGCCGGTCAGGCGGCGACGATCGCCGCCGCCGTCCTGGGAATCGGGTACGCCCTGCGGATGGCCGCCAACACCGACCGCGGCCTGCACTGGCTCGGCTGGCTGAGCCCGCTGGGATGGGTGGAGCGAATCCGCCCGCTGAACGACCCGAACCCGGTCGCCGTGGTCCCCGTGCTCGCCCTGACCGTCGGGGCCACCGCCGCGGCGGTATGGCTGGCGGGGCGCAGAGACGCCGGGACGGCGATTCTCCCGGAGCGGCACGCCGGACCGCCGCGGGTGGCGCTGCTCGGCGGCCCGGTCAGGTTCGCGGTCCGCCAGACGCGGCTGGGCGCGGCCGGATGGCTATTCGCGATCGCGGCGTTCGCCGCCCTGTTCGGCGTGGTCGCCGACTCCTCGACGCAGGACGTCGACGGATCACGGGACATCGAGGAGGCGATCAGCCGACTCGGCGGGCACGGGTCACCGACCGCGGTCTACCTCGGGCTCATCTTCCTGGTCGTCTCGTTTCTGGTCGCGCTGATCGCCGCCGGCCAGGTCAGCGCCCTGCGCGCCGAGGAGGCCGCCGGGCAGCTCGACGCCCTGCTGGTCCGTCCCGTCAGCCGGGCCCGGGGCTCGCCGGACGCCTGGCGGTGTCCTGCCTCCTGCTCGGCTGCGCCGGCGTGGCCGCCGGCGGCGGCGCCTGGGTCGGTACCGCCGGCCAGAGCGACGGGATAGGCGCCGGGGATCTGGTGACGGCCGGGGTGAACATCGTCCCGCCCGGCCTGTTCCTGCTCGGCCTGGGCACCCTGGTCTTCGGTGGGTGGCCCCGCGCTACCCGGCCCGTTGTCTACGCCTACCTGACCTGGGCTTTTCTCATCGAGTTCTCCGGCGGCGCCGTGCGTCTCCATCACTGGCTGCTGGACACCTCCGTCTTCTTCCACGTGTCCCCCGCGCCGGCGGGTCCCCCGGACTGGTCGAGCGCCGCGGTCCTCAGCGGCCTCGGGATCGCGGGGGCCGTGCTCGGCGGCTTCCTCTTCCGCCGCCGAGACCTCCGCGCCGCGTGAGCGCCGAAGCCCCGGACCGTACCGCGAGCAAGCATGAAAGGCTCGACACGTGACAGTGTTGATCGTGGTGGAGTCGTGTTTCGGCAACACGACCGCGGTGGCTCATGCCGTCGCAGCCGGTCTGACTCGAACCGTCCCGCTGGAGACGGTCAGCGTCATCCACCCTGCCGAGGCTCCCGTGGCCCTGCCCGGCGACGTCCGGCTCCTGCTGGTCGGCGCCCCGACCCACGCCTTCTCACTTCCCCGGCCGCAGAGCCGTAGGGAGGCCGGAGAAAAAGGGGCGCAAGACGTCGACCTCCCCGGAGTTCGCGAGTGGATCGAGAGGGTGACACCGTCCAAGGATCTTCACGTCGTCACCTTCGATACCTCGATCAAGACCAGGTTCGTCCCTGGAACAGCGGCCAAGGCCTCGTCGAAAGCGCTGAAGAAACGAGGGTTCCGCCACGTCGACCGTGGACCAGGTTTCTTCGTCACCGCCACCGAAGGGCCCCTGGCGGACGGGGAACGCGAGCGGGCCGAGGCGTGGGGGATGCAGCTCGGCCGAGACCTGAACGGCTCGCCGGGCCGCACCGGCAACAGCACCGGCTGACCGCCACCATCCAGGTTCCGGGCCTCTGATGGGACGTACCGGGTCGCCGTGAGGCAGGCTCGGTGCTGGTAGCCGCTGGCAGCCACAAAGCGTCGGCTCAGCTCTCAGCGGGGGGGATGTTGGGGTTGAGCCGGAAGCGGTTTTCCGGGTCGTAGCTGCGCTTGACCTGTCGAAGGCGCTCGACGTTGCGTCCCCAGGCTCGTGCCCGGGCGGCGTCGTCGAGATCGGCGTCGCCGCCGAAGTTGAGGTAGGTGCCCGACGCGGCCCGCAGTGTGACGGCCTCGTCGTAGGCACCGCGCACCCAACGGATGTTCGCGTCGTCGTCGGCCGGGTCCAGCCAGTTTCCGTCGAGGCTCAGCATGTGCCGGGCGCTGCGATCGCCGAACGCGGTTTCCGTCGCCCCGACCCGCGACATGGCGCCTCCCAGGAGAGGCACGTGCACCAAGGTCGTCGGGTGCGGGCGGTCCTGGCCGACGCGGACCACGAACGCGGTCGCATCCTCGTCGAGTCGGTCCAGGTAGACGGACTTCCAGTAGCTCTGCAGCCCGCCCTTCGGGAAGAACGGGTCGAGGGAGGACTGCGCTGTCCGGTACGACAGCGCCTGGCTCATGTCGGCGAGCGGCGCGCCGAAATCGGCAAGCGCCCGACACGCCCGCTGACCCTCGTCCGGGTCGCCCGCGTACAAGGCGGCCGTGATGAACACGTCGCGGTCGTGTACAGCGGGCGGGAGTGCCGGCGACGCCGGCAGCGACCACATCATGGCACGGCTGGTGACCTCGTCGGAAACGGTGGACGTCCAGTCCCCCCAGCGGGGGAGCACCTCGGCAGCGGCGTCGATCGGGTAGACGACCATGCCGTTCCAGACGACCGGACCGAGCGGATAGGCCTCGAACTCGAAGGACACCACCACGCCGAAGTTGCCGCCCCCGCCCCGCAGCGCCCAGAACAGGTCCTCGCGCTCGGAGGCGCTACACCGCACGACGTCGCCGCTGGCCGTCACGACCTCGGCCGCACGCAGCGCATCGCAGGCCAGCCCGTACTTGCGGTGCAACCAGCCGATTCCGCCACCGAGCGTCAGACCAGCCACACCCGTGGTCGACACCACTCCCCCGGGTACCGCGAGCCCATGCAGCTGCGTCTCACGGTCGACGTCGCCCCAGGTCGCACCACCGGCCACCCGCACACGCCGCCGTTCCGGGTCGACCCAGACACCCCGCATCGCCGACAGGTCGATCATCAAGCTGTCGTCGGCCGTGGAGGTCCCGGCGATGCTGTGGCCGCCGCCGCGGACGGCGACGAGCAGGTTTCGCGTCGCGGCGAGGCGGACGGCGTCGACGACGTCGGCAGCCCCGGTACACCGGATGATCAGACCTGGCCTGCGGTCGAGCATGGCGTTCTGGATGACCCGCACGTCGTCGTACCCGACGTCGTCCGAGGTCAGAACCTGCCCGCGGAAGATCGCACGGATCTCCTCGACCGTCTCGTCCGAGAGTGTCTGCCGCTGGCCTTCCAGCGTGAGCACCTGTGCCGACATGGAGCGCTCCTCCCCCTTGCGCTCGCCGGTGTCCACTGGTGAGCACCGGTCTGCGTCACTCACCCCTACAGGGTCGCGCTACGACCGGGTCGTCGCAAAGCGTGCCGGTACAGCAACCAGGCGTTGCCGTCGCGGGTGGCAGGTCAGACCGCGACGATCTGATCGTCCTGCGTCATGGTGCCCACACACGCGACGAGGACGAGCCGGCCTACCCCGGGAAGCACCTCTACAGGAGCACACCGAGGAAAATGAGCAGGATCAAGGGGAGAAGGCCGACAAGACTCCAGGTCAGAGAGGAACGGGCGGCCTGCCGGGCGCCAGCGAGATCCCCCTGAATACGTCGCGGCTCGACCGTCGCCGACCTGTTGATCGCAACGATGCCGCACGGCGGGAAGATCAGCGTGACGATGATCGCCAGCCAGAGAAACGAGTGCACCGGTGGAATCATCGTGGGGCCTGGCCATCCATAACCCCACCACACGCGGTGGGGAGCCCCGTAGCCCGCTTGCGGATAGCCATGGACCGGATAGCCAGGGCCATAGCCGCTGTGGGGACGAAACCCAGGCGTCCAGCCGCCAGGGCCCGTCCCAGCGGTTGTTCGCCACAGCTGCCATGGGTCCTGTCGCTCATGCCCTTGCCGTTCATCCCACAGGCTCGGTTCCTGCTCCGGTCCGGTACCGCTGTCCGCGCCGGCGCGCGCCTGCGCGGCGGTCTCCTCAAAGTCTTCGGCCGGGGCGGACGGGACGTCCCAGAGCCCGCCGGCAGGGTGGCCGCCACGCGTCCGGTCCGCGTCGCCGGTGTCGGCCCGCCTGTCCTCGGCCGCAGTGTGCCCTCGTTCGGATGTTCCGTGCCGCCCGGTCCGCGACGCGGCGAGATGGCGGTCGTAGTCCGTCCGCAGATCACGTAACACCTCGTACGCCACGTTGATCAGAGCCATCTCCGCCACGTCGGTCCCGCCGGTCCGGTCCGGGTGACGGGCCCGTGCGAGGGCCCGGTAAGCCTCCTTGATCTCCGCGTCCGATACCGACGCTGAGATATTCAGCATCTCGTAGGCGTTCTGGCCGTGCAGCGCCCGGAGCATGCGGGCCAGCCGGGTCAACGCCCGATCCTGCGGACCACGTCGGCGCGGTAGCAGGCGAGGGACCAGTGAGCCGTCACGAGGCTGTGCCCCGGCGGGATGTGCATGCGGCCCGCCGCAACCGTCACGGTCCGTGGGCCAGCGAGGATGAACGTGACAGCATCCATGGTCGTGGCGGTGCCCTACGTAGTGCCAGTCGGCGCGCAGGATCTGCTCTCCGCGGACGAAGGGCTCCTGTAGAAGCTGCTGGACGAGGGGCGGCAGGTTGCCCAGCACCTCACGCTCGCGGCTACTCAGGCTCGTGCTCGGCGGAGCCCCGTACGGCAGATGCCCGTCGGCCGTCGACGTCGACGATGCCGCCGGCGGTGGGGTGCCGGAAGCGCGGGCGCCGGGACGATGATCGATGTTCTTCCTGCGGACCGTCGCCGGATCGATGACGTAGGTGCTGACGGAGTAGCTGCGCGTGCCGTTCGGACGGGTCGTGGGTTCGGCGACGCAGAGGCCCAGGCTTCCGAAAGCGACCGCCTTGACCCGCCCGTCCGTCTGGGTGATCGCCCACCATGCCTGGATTCGGCCGGCACGTTCCTCCATACGGGAGCGGATCTCGGAGTCGAGCATCCGCCAACAGGCGTCACGCAACGGGAGTGAGGCGAAATCGAACCCGTGCGCGGCGAAGACCGGCGGAACCGGAGGGTCTGCTCCACGGATATCCGCGGCCGCGGACCGGAAAGGCTCCACAGCGGACGGCGTCGACGCATGCGGCCGAGGACCACGTCGGTCGGGATCATCGATCAGGGGAAGGCGGTCGGGGGGCATACGCGATATCACCTCGCCTTTGACCAGACAGGACCGTGCACTGCTAACGCGCCGGCGGCTCCTTGCGGGGTGGCGGCTGCCGGTCGAGGCCGATCCGAACCTGCAGGCCAAGATGCTGTTCCAGCAGATGTTTGAGTTCTGGATCCTCGATGAGCCGCAGCCGCTCCTGTTCACGGGCATCCGCCCTGGCCTGCCGTTGCGCGGAGCGCTGTGCACGTTCCATTACCTGCTCTGCGCGGCGAGCCGAAGCCTCGATCTGCCACCGTTCCCGGACGAGGTCCTGACGCTGCCGTTCCTGCGCGCGCAGGAACTCCGACCACAGTGATCGCCGACGAGCCACGATACATAGCGCATCAGAACGTGCGCCGACTGACAAGAGTCGATCGCACATGGACCAACTCCGAGACGGTCCGACCCCCATCGAACGCATGGGGTAGCAGTCGGCCCGGATGGATGGCTACGAGGTCATCACCGGCCCTGAACTGCACATCTCGGCCGACCCGGCGCACCGGTGGGATACTGCCTCGGCTGACAAGACGAGGCAGGTTCGCCGCTCCGCCGCTGTGGCGGCCGGTAAGGAGCGGCGGTATGCCCTGCGGGAGGTGCCTGAGCACACGGCCAACGGTGTTGTCGTTGAGACGTTCATGACCGCGTGGCGGCGCTTCTCCGAGGTGCCCGACCCTCGTTGCCCTGGCTGCTGGGTGTCGCTCGCAGGGTGGTGGCGAACCAGCGCCGCGGCAAGACGCGTCTTGCGCGGCCGCGGCTGACCATACGGGACGAGACGGAGCCGGCCGGGGGCAATCCGGTACGCCTC
>NZ_CASGGV010000029.1:0-15449 GCF_949319125.1 Frankia sp. Hr75.2
CCCGGCCCGAGCCGGCTCGGGCCGGGCCGTTACCTCGAGACGGGGCGCAGGCCGTGCTCGGCGAGCGGCCCGAGGCGCAGACCCGCGTCGTCGCAGCGCGCCGCCAGCTCGGGCAGGGCGCCCAGCGCGCTGTGCCAGGCTCCCGGCGCGGACGTGCAGTCGCTGTCGTGCAGCAGCACCGTCGCGCCGCCGCGCAGATCGGGGGCGAGTGTCGCCAGCACGTTGGCCGGGGTCGCCGTCGCCGTCCAGTCGCGGCCCCACGCCGTCCACAGGACGGGGGTGAGGTCGAGGCGGCGCGCGGCGGCGAGCACCCCGGCCGAGAGCACCCCGTGCGGCGGGCGAACGTAGGCCGGCGCCCGGCCGGTGGTCTCGGCGATCAGGTCACGGGTGCGCGCGAGCTGGTCGTAGGTGGACGCCGGCCCGCGCAGCAGCATGGGCCGGTGATCCCACCCGTGGACGGCCAGCTCGTGCCCGGCCTCGGTCATCTCCCGGGCGAGGCCGGGGGCGCGCTCGAGCATCCCGCCGAGTACGAAGAACGTCGAACGGATCTCGAGCGCGTCGAGTACCTCGAGGAAGCGCGGCGTCGAGGCCGGGTCGGGACCGTCGTCGAACGTGAGCGCGACGTGGTCGGGCCGGCCCACCCCGGCGAGCCCTGGGGTCACCCGGGTGCGCAGCCGACGGAACGTGGCCAGTGACGGCAGGCCGTAGGCCAGTGCGCCGAGTGCCATGACCGCGCCACCCGCGGCCCACCGCCCCGTCTCCCACCGCCCCGTGCCGGACCGCACCATGACGGACACTGTGCCACACCCCGCGCCGCCCCCCGGTGGCACGCGCACCGCCCGTCGCCGTGGTCCGGCCGTCACCGTGTCCCGGCCGGTTGGTTCGGACGTCCCGTGAAGGGAAGGGAGCCACCGGGACGATCCATGACCTTCTGGCGGGCTTCCGGCGCTTCACGATTCGTCGTGCAAACGCCGGCCGGCTCGCGGGCCGCGGGCTCGTCCCGTCCGCAGCAGGGCCCCGGCACGCGTCGCGCTGGCGCGGTCCCTGGCCGGGCGACCTCAGGCACCCGCGGCCGAACAGGCCGCCGGGGCCGCCGTACCCGGTCCGGCACCGCCAGAAGAAGGAGGACCGGCACGATGCTCGAGGACCCGACGCTCGGGGAGTGGTTCCTCACCGCCGAGGAGCGCGGCAACCCGGACACGGCCCTGGACGCCCGCCATCCGGACGGTCTGGCGTGGACCACCGGCAACCTCGTCCGCCCGCTGGTGCACGGGCGGGCCTACTTCTCCCGCCTGCTCGAGATCGTCGAGACCCTCGGCGAGAACGACCTTCTCCTGTTCACCGACTGGCGCGGCGACCTCGACCAGCGGCTGGACGGCGCCGGCTCCGAGGTCGGCCGGGTGCTGGGCCGCGCCGCCGCCCGGGGCGCCGTCGTGCGCGGGCTGATGTGGCGCTCGCGCCTGGAGCTGATGTCGTTCAGCTCGCGCCCGAACCGCCGGCTGGCCGAGGAGCTGAACACCGCCGGCGCCCAGGTGGTGCTCGACCACCGGGTGCACCGCAACGGCTCGCACCACCAGAAGCTGGTCATCGCCCGCCGCGCCGCAGCGTCGGAGGACGCGGTGGCCTTCGCCGGCGGCATCGACCTCTGCTACAGTCGCCGCGACGACGCCGCGCACGCTGGCGACCCGCAGAGCCAGCCGATCGCCGACGCCTACGGTGCCGCCCCGCCCTGGCACGACATCCAGGCCGAGGTACGCGGGCCGGCCGTGGGTGATCTCGAGGTGACCTTCCGGGAGCGCTGGGACGACCCGTCCGCGCTGGACAACCCCAACCCGATCCGGCAGATCTTCTATCGGATACGCCCGGTCGAGACCAATCCGGACGGGCTCCCGCCGCAGGCACCCGACCCGGCCCCGGTCGGCCCGCACGCCGTCCAGATCCTGCGCACCTACCCGCGCCGGCGCCCGCACTACCCGTTCGCGCGCAAGGGCGAACGGTCCATCGCGCGCGCCTACCGCAAGGTGCTGCGCCGCGCCCGGCGGCTGATCTACCTGGAGGACCAGTACATGTGGTCCACCGAGGTCGCCCGGCTGTTCGCGGACGCGCTGCGCCGCGAGCCCGAGCTCCACCTGGTGATCGTCGTCCCGCGTTTCCCGACCCAGGGCGGGCGCTTCTCGCTGCCGCCCAACCTCGTCGGGCGCGAGAAGGCCCTGGAGATCTGCCGCGCGGCCGGCGGCGACCGCGTCGGCGTCTACGACGTCGAGAACCACACCGGGACGCCCGTCTACGTCCACTCGAAGGCCGTGACGATCGACGACGTCTGGGCCTCGATCGGCTCGGACAACCTCAACCGGCGCTCCTGGAGCCACGATTCGGAGCTCGCCGTCGCCACCATCGACACCACCCTCGACCCGCGCGAGCCACGCGACCCCGGCGGCCTCGGCGACGGTGCCCGCGTCTTCGCCCGCGACCTGCGCCTCGGGCTCCGGCGCGAGCACCTCGACTGGGACGGCGACGACGAGGAGCTCATCGACCCCGAAGCCGGGTTCAAGGCGTTCCGGCGGCGCGCCGACGAGCTCGACGCCTGGCACCGCGGCGGCCAGGCCGGGCCGCGCCCGCCGGGCCGGATCCGGCCGCACCGGCCGCAACGCCTCGGCCGGCTCACCCGCGGCTGGTCCGCGCCGCTCTACCATGCCATCTACGACCCGGACGGCCGTCCCCGCCGGATGCGCCGCGACAACGCCTGGTGATCCCCCGCTCCCGGAAGTGGCGGGCGGGCGCGCCGCGCGGGAGGAAGGGCCGCGCGGCCGGGCGGGCGTAACACCAGCAAGCCCGCGCGGGCGCCGACTCCGACAACGGCCGCTCATGACCCGCGGGTCCCGGTGGGACATCCGGCGCGGGCCGCACCCGGTGCCCAGCCGTCCCGCGACGGTGCAGCACGATGTCCCCGGGACACATCCGGAACCGTGAGAACGAGGCCACAGCCGGATCGGACGGCTCCCGGGCCCTCGGCGCCCGTGCCGTCCCATGCCCGCGCCCGTCGGGAGGAGCTGCGCTGACCACGCCACGTCTGGGCGTCATCGGCTGGATGTTCGCGGGCGCCGTCGTCCTGGCCACGATCGCGCTGACAGCCGGGCGGCACGAACGGCACGATCCAAGGATCGTGCTCTGGGGTGACTCGCTCGCCTGGGAGGCGCGCGACTCCTTCACCGCGGCCGCCGGGAAGGACGGGGTCACCAGGACGACCACGCGGACCTGGGGCGGCACGGCGCTGTGCGACTGGTTCACCGACATGCGCAACCAGGCCCGGCGCTGGGATCCCACGGTGGCGGTCCTGTCCTTCTCCGGCAACACCGCCTCGGAGTGCATGCACGGCCGGGATCTGATCACCGCCTACCGGGAGGACGCCACCAAGGCCGTCGACATCCTGACCCGCCGGGGCATCGACGTCGTCTTCGTGGACGCCCCGCCGCGCAACGACCAGCCCGTCGGGCCGGACGGCCTCACCGAGCTCGACCGGGTCTGGCGCGAGGTCGCCGCCGGGAACTCCCACGTCCGGGTGGTGCCGGCCGGGGAGGTCCTCACCGACCAGGGACGGTTCGTCCCGAGGCTCCCGTGCCTGCCCGGCGAGCCCTGCGACCCTGATGGCAAGGTGGCCGTCCGCAGCCCGGACGGCGTCCACTTCTGCCCGGTCGTCCAACCCGCGATGACGGCGTGCCCGGTCCGGTCCCCCGGCGCGGAACGCTACGGGCGCGCCCTGGCCGAGGCCGCCCGCCCCTGACCTGTGTGAGTAAGCCCCACACCTGTCCGGGGCTGTCCGGGGCGCGGCCTACGGTGCGGCGGACGGCGCTGGCGGCGGTATGACCGGCGTCCGGTCCGAGGAGGATCGGGCCGGTCGGAGCAGGCCGCTCTGGTAGGCGATGACCACCAGTTGGGCGCGGTCGCGGGCACCGAGCTTGGCCATGGCGTGATGGACGTGGGTCCGGACTGTCAACGGGCGGATGGCGAGGACCTGAGCGATCTCCTCGTTGCTCCGACCCTCGGCAGCGAGCGTCATGATCTCCCGTTCGCGGGGGGTGAGGCGGGCGAGGCGCCCGGGCGGCACCAGATGGGAAGCCGGCTCGACGGTGGCCAGGAAGCGGGTGATGAGTGCCCGCGTGGCCCCGGCGGACAGCAGGGCGTCTCCGCGGGCGACCGTCCGGATGGCCGCCTCCAGTTCACGTGTGCGCTCGGCGTTCGCGGCCCGTTCCGCCAGCAGCCGCACGCAGGTCCGCCACAGCCGAGCCCAGCTCCCGACGACAACCGGGGCCAGCACCCACATGACGGGCCCGATCGTCTCGAGCACCAGCGGGCGCGACGGCGGGCCGGCGGTCAGCGCCGCACCGACAAGCGCCGCGGCCGTCACCGCCGCGAAGGCCCCGGCGACCACCCAGGCCATGTCGAGCGCCAGCCAGTAGACGGCCACGATCAACGGTCCCAGCAGCAGTGGGCTGAGCAGGTAGCCCAACGCGGCGAGGGCCACCGCGCCGGAGGCAGTCAACGTCGCCGTGACGAGCGGATGGCGGCGGCACAACAGCAGGGCTGCACGGACGGTCCGGCACATCCCGCCACCAGGTGACGATCATCGGCCCCGCTCCCGTCGACGGACGCGTAGATGGATCCGTCCATGGTGGACGACATCCGCCGCAAAGCAACCGCTACGGAGCGGCGGACGGGAAACGGGCCGCCGGCCGACCGACCGGCCGCGGCGGGGGCCTACTGCGATCGCAGTAGGCCCCCGCCCTGCAGGTAGACGATCGACGCCAAACCGTCCGATCGACAGGCTCGTGACACGGCATCTCGAAAGATGCCGCCCAGTTTGCCGATTCAGGAGGTCGGGACGCCGAACGGTGCGTCGACATTCGGGCTCCCGCGTTCCAGCGGCTCCACACAAACGCACACCTCGGCGTCCCCCACGCAACCATTCGAAAGGATTAATCGATGCCGAGGGGACCAAAGAGAATGCGGCGCCCGCACACATCGAGAACATCGCGGCGATCGAGTTCGTCAATCAAACGCCGCGGCGTCCGGCCGTTATTCTCGTTCCTGGTCGTTGCTCTCACGCTCGTGGTGGCGTCGTGCTCGGATTCAGGATCGACGACACCACCGGGCCCAGGAGCGACGTCCACGGCAGCGGCCGGAGCCACACCGCCGGCACCGAAGCCGGAGCCGATCTCCATCGAGGAACTCCCACTGCCACCGGTCGCCGGCAGCACCGACGCGGGTTCGTGCACCGAGGCGATCAACCCGCACCGGACCGGATGTGTCGGCCAGTCGGTCGGACTGCAGTCGGGAGGCTTCCTCCCGGACGGCCGGAGCGTCGTCGCGCGGGTCACCTTCGTGGGCGCGCCCGCCGCCCCCGACCCGGCGAGCGTCCACAGCGGCTCCCAGCTGATCCTGGTACGGGCCGACGGCGGGAAGTTCCCCAACGGCGACGCCTGGAAATGCGTCACCTGCGGAGTGCCGGAGACGAACGCGGCCGGCCGCTCCCCCACCCTCGACTATCCTCAGCCGTTCACGGACGGAAAGCGGATCCTGGCCGGCACGAACATCATCGACTGCGGCTCACACCCGATCACCGACGAGGCGTGCACGCCAGAGCAGATCCACATCTAGCCGATTCACTGGAACAACACCGCCGACGGTTCAGGAAATGGCGGCAGCATCCGGGAGCTGCGGATTCACCCGGACGACGTCCACCTCGGCTTCAACAGCTTCACCATCGCCAACGGCAGGTTCGGTCAGTTCGCCTACCTCGGCCGCCTCGCGTTCAACGCGACCCCTACCACCGGCACGCCGCTGACGCCCCGCTACGACCTCACCAACGTCACGCGACTGTTCGACCCGGCTGACACCCAGCCGGTCACCGTCGACCCGGACCACCCCGACGAACTCGTCTACAACCGTGACGCGCTCTCCGTCGGCGAACTGCGCGGCTTCAGCAAGGACGGCAAGGAGGTCACCTACATCGGCTACCCGGAGGAGTCGTCGAACATCGACGTCTTCGCCGCCGATCTGGCCACCGGGAAGGTCCGCCGGCTGACCGGCCATCCGGAGTACGTCGACTCGGTCGACCTCTCCCCCGACGGCGGCTGGACCGTCGCCATGGACACCCGCGGCTCCGACCGGCAGATGTTCCTCGCCGGCATGCGCGGCATCCCGCCGATCACCGACCTGATCACCACCAGCGCCACCTCGTCGACCCGCAACAACGGGCCGCGGCGCTTCTTCCAGCCGATCCTCATCGACCGCTACGGCGACCGAGGCGACTACGCGGGTCAGCAGATCAACGCCGAGGGCGACGGCAGCCCCGGCAGCGTCAACGACCCGAACTGGAACGGCATGGCCGACCCCAAGTGGTCGCCCGACGGCACCGCCATCGCCTACTGGCAGGCGCTCGCCGTCTCACCGGCCTGCGGCGGAACCAACCCGCTGCCCTGTGAGACGTCCACGGAGCCCGGCGGCCGCACCTCTCGCCTGATGATCGCGCACCTCACCAACCGGAAGCCGAGCCCCGCGCCCAAGGTCGCACCCATCTCCGACGAGGTCCCCTGGGGCGTCGCCTACGAGCCGGGCAGCCCGATCCCGACCCGCCCGCACCCCCCGGCCGGCACCTACACGCTGCGCGGCGCGAACCACGGCACCGCGAAGATCGAAATCACCGAAACGCCCGACAAGACCGCAATCGACACGGTCTCGGTCGCCTACACCGACTACTCCGACGACGACACCACCACCCTCAACGGCACGGAGAAGGTGACCGCGACCATCCCGGCCCTCACCACGAGCAAGGTCGACTGGTTCTCCGACCTCACCCAGACCGGTACCACGAAGGCGACCAAGAAGACCAGCCCCGACGGCTTCCACCTCACCATCGACGTACTCACCAACATCTTCGGCGCGACGGGCACACTGACGACCACCATCGACGGCAAGACCTACCGCCAGCCGGCGAACGGCATGTAGCAGGCAGGGCGCCCTCCTACGGGGGTCGGGCCTGTGCCGGCACGCAACCGCCGGCGCCGGCGCAGGCGCCGACCCCGGCATCTCGGATCCCGGACGGCGATGGACGTCACGGGCATCTCGGATGCCCTGCCCGCTCCAGGTCCTGCCGGTCTCCCTGGCCTCCAACGACCTGAGCCAGGCAGCACCGGACAGATCGACATGAACCGGACCACGACCCCCCGCGTCAGTACCTCCGTGGAGCTGGTAAGGTTGTCCACGTCGCCGCGGGAACGCGGAGGCACGCGCCGCTAGCTCAATTGGCAGAGCAGCGGACTCTTAATCCGCGGGTTCGGGGTTCAAGTCCCTGGCGGCGCACCCGTAAGCCCTGGTCAGGGCATGTTTCGCAAGATCGATGGTCTTGGTCTATCCGAGATCATCCCGCATTTATCCCGCACTTTGCGAACAGCCGTGAGCGTATTTTTCGCGCTTCATCGCGGCTGTTCGTTGCTTTTCGCCCTTGGATCGGGCGATCAATTGATCTCGAAATTGTGATTTGCGTCACCATGGCTGATGAATGCTCTTCACTGACGCCTCCAGGCAGCCGAACACCCCGTCCGAAGTCACGGAAAGTTGCCTTCGAGGCGGTGTTGACCGTCGGCGGCTGTTGCTAGGACTAGCGCCCCATCCGCTAGTCCTAGCAACAGCCCTAGTGGCCGAATGTCGCCCTGAGCTGCGGACTAGCAACTAGCAACCGAGGCGGCCGAGGGTTGGAAACCGCCGGAATCGGAGTCTTCGGCGCCCTCCGCCGCCTGCTATCTAGGGAGCAGACAGTGGTCACGTGAAGTGACGGTAATGCAGTCGCATGCCTTGGAGTCTCCGCTGACGTCCAGACCGCCCGTGGTACCGAGAGAAGCGGAGCACGGTCAGAGCGCTAACAATCGCAAGCAATTAGCTAGCGCTCCGCCGCCCGCCCTTGCTAGCTAAAGCAAGCAGATTGGCAAGCATGCTGTCGGGTAGGCGGATGCTATCTATTGCAAGCGGTCTGCAAGCGTTACGTTTGATCGTGAGCGTTAGCTAGAGCAAGCATCCTTGCAAGCGGTTCGGCTGATTGTCATGAGCGCGCCGCCTATCGTCCGCTCAGCCGTTCTCGGACCCACCGGCCGCGTCGGGGCGATGCTGCGCGATCCAGGTTGCCACCTCGTCGCGGTCCCAGATCCTCATCGGGCGTGACTCCGTGAGCGGGGTGGGGAACGACGGTCGGCGCGACAACTGATCGGCGCGCGCCCGCGAGACGCCGAGCCACTCGGCGATCTCCCGAAGATTCACGATCCCTGCCACACCGTCGAACGTTAGGGCTAGCATCGCTGCTACTAGCAACGTTGCTAGCCCCCCGGAGCGTCACGCTCAACCCGGAAGGCCCAGGCGGATGTACGCAGTCGTGCGCATCGAGCACACCGACGGAACGATCAGCGAGACGATCGTCGACCCGGAGATCCTCCGGAACCAGGATCTTGAGGCGTTGGCGAACGCTCTCCTGGACGCGTTGCCCACCGCGGTCGCCGTCGGCATCACCACGCCCGACGAGAGCAGCGAACCCGCTGCCGACCGGCCGGCCGAACAGGCCGGCTGAGACGACCCGGAGAACAGGTCAGAACGCCAGCGCGGAGAGAGTCTCCGCCGCGCCCGGGTTCGACACCTTCCGGCCGAGGTAGGTACTCAGGGTCATCGACGGGTTGGCGTGCCCATTGATGCCTGTCGGGCCTGTCGGGCGCGCAGCATGTCCACAGCCCAGGCCGGCAATTGGAGCGCGCGGAACCCAGCGTCGGACCGCGGTCATGACTTATTGATCAGATCTGGACCTTTGATCGAGACCATGGTCAATCGGATCTCGATGGTGACCGCGTCCAGGTCGACCGCGTTCCAGAGCAGTCCGCAGATCTCGCCGATCTGCGCGCCTGACACCATCTGCGCGTCCACCAGATCCGGGATATCCCGGCGACGCGTCCGGTCGTCGTAAGTCGGCAGCGCATAGCTGCCAGGTCTGTACAGCGTCAATGATTGTGGCGCAGCCCTCGACAGATTCCTAAATCAGACGCCCACACAATGGCGCGAAAGGCAGACATAAGAACACGCTTTTCAAGCTTCTCGCAAAGCGGTACTTTCGATCAACCGTGTTGCTCCAATGGGGTTCCGGGCTCGAGTCGAACTAACAGCCATTCGATTATCTCTTCGGTCACTCGCAAGTAATTCCACACATTCTCTCGCGAAAGAGATTGATCCCGCCCGTGTGCGATATCGTTGCGAATCCCTACCAGGGCATTGAGGCTAGAGTATCGTTCATCGTCGGCCAAGAAATCAATAAGATCATCGGCCCAGGATGGATCGAAGCGACGGACGAGCTTCACTAGCGCTTGTGAATTCATGTTGGGAGCTTTGTCGAGCCACGAATGAGCAAAGGCTTGGACTGATCCCCAGGAGTTTCTGCTACAGTATTCCCTCAATATGAGCACGACTGCTTGTTCAAGAAATCCGGAGACCCGTACGCAGAGATATCTACTGAGGTCGCCCGCTAGTTCAGGGTCGGAGATATTTCTGGGGTCGGCGCGTAGATACAGTTCATCCAGCGATTCTTTGATCCTCTGAACTTTCGGCCGCGCACCCGTAGAATGTTGCGCCTTTCGCTTAGTCACTTTATTGACTCGAAGGCGGCGCGACCCATACTGAGCCTTTTTGATACGCGATCTTCGTCCGCAGTCGCGCGAGCGATGGAGTTTCTGAAATCCGAATTTCCCAGCAGGCTAGAGCGAGCCGCCTCCATCCCGGGCGTATCCGAGATGGGTCCACTCTTGAGTCTACTTGAAACTCCTATTAGTATGGCGTCTGCTAGTGCCGCGTTGATCTGGTTCTCCGCCCTAAAGGCACGGCGCCCGAACGCGGTATTGATGGCAGCGCAGGTCGAAGAGAAGACGTCCTTCAGGTGCTCCCGGTCGAAATCTCCCATCTCCCGGTGACGAAACAAGAAGTCGTTCAAAAATCCCTTCAGTGGTCTTTTGTAGTGTTCTTCATCGAGATAAAATGCCAAGAACCTCAGAATTATCTCTTGATCTTTCAGTCGCTCATTTACGGGCCCATATATTGCTCGCCAGTCGGCGTTCGAGTTAAGCTCTCGGAGAAACTCAACGAACGGACCGCTGTAGAGTGCGACGCGGATCTCCTGGGGGTATAGATTCGTCCCCCCGGTGTTTAGGCGTTCAAACAGCGAGTATACGCTTTCTGCACCTTTCTCGGTCGCATTAAATTTTACGATCGTCGCATGAATAAATGTATTATCGAGAAGCCTTCTGAGGTCGTCGTCAAGATCCGCGTACAACAATCCCTGGAGCTCTTTTGCTACGTTCTCGAGACGAAATTCAACACCCGAATATAGTTCGCCCGAGTAGAATTGCTGCAGGGTTCGAAGTCTCTGTTGACCATCGAGGACTAGGAGTTTTCTGTCGGTCTGCTGAACAAGAAAGATACCAGGAACTGGAAAGCTGAGAAGTAGCGACTCAACAAACCGGTCCATCTGCGTCTTTTTCCATACAAACTTTCGCTGAAATCCTTCAAGGTCAAGATTGTCCGTTGGCGACGGATCGAAGTTCGGAATAACTATGTCGGACTGATTTAGGCGTCGAACAAGGCCATGAATGTCAAAATCTGTGCCGTAGTAGCTCAGCGCTTCAACTTCGGGGAGTGCCGTGTCATGTTCGTCGGCGTCGACTACAGAAGGTTCGGTGGAACTCTCTTCGACTCCAGCGAACCCTTGACTATCTCTATTATCCATTCGATCCCCATGCAGCTTTTTGCACCCTATTATCTAGAGCTTCACATTGTATCGATGTCATTGGCGACGTGTGTATCCGGTGTCAGCCTACGGTCAGAACGCCAGCGCGGAGAGGGTGTCCGCCGCGCCCGGGTTCGACACCTTGCGGCCGAGGTAAGTGCTCAGGGTCATCGACGGGTTGGCATGCCCGAGGACATCGGCGATCTGGCGTGGCGAGTGCCCGTCCTCGTCCAGCAGCGTCGCCACGGACTTGCGCCCGAACAGGTGCGACGTCAGCCCCGGGAAGCCTGCGTCCGTGACCGCGTCACGGATGTCTGCCTGGGTGTTGCTCGGGTCGCGCAGACCGCCCATCGGCGCAGGGAACACCACGTCCGACGGTGCCCGTCCGGTCTGCCGGGCGCGCAGCATGGCCACGGCCCAAGCCGGCAACTGGAGCACGCGGTGTCCGGCCTTGGTCTTCGGCCGCGGCTTGTTGATCAGCCCTTGGCCCTTGATCCGGACCACGGTCGACCGGATCTCGACGGTGCCCGTGTCCAGGTCGACCGCGTCCCAGGTCAGTCCGCAGATCTCGCCGATCCGCGCGCCCGACACCATCAGCGCGTCCACAAGATCCGGGATGTCCCGGCGTCGTGCCCGCTCGTCATAGGTGAGCAACGCGCGTAACTGCCGGAGTTGCACGAGCGTCAACGACCGTGGCGCCTCCTTCGGCGTGTTCCGCACGATCGACCCCGCGTCCCTCACCAGGTTCCGGTCGAGCGCGTCCACCCGGGCAGCCATCGCGCACATGCCCGAGAGGACCACACGGGCCATCTTCGCTGTTCCGGGACCGCTCTTCTCCGCCACGGCTGCCAGGAACCGGTCGACCAGACCGACCGTGAGCTGACGGATCTTCACCTCGCCCAACGCCGGGTACACGTGCCGATCCAGGGTGCCCCGATACGCGGTGACCGTGTTCGGCGAGACGTCTCGCTTGGTCAACGCGCCGAACCACGCCTCACCGAGGACCCGCAATGTGGTGTCGCCGGTGATCTCACCGTCGCCGATCGCGACGCGAACACGGTCGCGCAGAGCAAGCCGCAACGCCATGGACGCGGCTGCCTTGGATCGCCCACCGCGTTCGACCTCACGGCGCACGCCGTCATGGTCCCGGTAGTAGCACCGGGCGCGAACGCCTCTCGCGGTCGTGCTGTAGAAGATCTTCCCGCCGGTGCCGAGGTTCATCGCCGGACGCGCCACGCCCCACCGCTCCCAGTAATCAGCCGTCGGAGACAGTCAGGACCTTACCTTGATCGTCCCGCACTTATCCCGCACTTTGGCTGATTAACAATGGCAGGAGTCGAGTTTTCGTTGTCCGCCCCGCCCGTCGATTCCGCAGCTCAGAGATGGTGTCGATGAACAGTGACAGACGACGACAGGTGGGAAATTATAATCCGCGGGTTCGGGGTTCAAGTCCCTGGCGGCGCACCCGTAGCTACCAGCGGTTTCATCCATTTGGACGGGGCCGCTGTTTTCACTGTGGCAGCCATGCTGGCAGCCACGGGCGCGCAACGCATCAATCCCCTTCTACGTCCTTCTTCCGGTCATCGTCGCTGTCGGTGGCCGGCGCCCCGGTGCCCCACAGGGCCGCGCCCATCCGGTCGGCCGCGTCGGTCGACAGCTCCGGAGCCACATGGCTGTAGGTGCCCAGGGTCAGGCTGATCCGCGAGTGCCCCATGATCTCCATGACCACCCGCGGATGAACCCCCTGCGCCAGCAGCAGGCTCGCCATCGTGTGCCGCGCGTCGTGCAGCCGGGCCGCCCGCACACCGGCCTGGGACAGCAGATCCTGCCAGGCCCGGTGGTCCGCACGGGGATCGAGCGGACGCCCGTTCGGCTGGACGAACACGAGATCCTGTTCGTTGACCCACTCCCCGCCGGCCGCACCGCACTCGGCGCGCTGCGCGGCACGGTGGGCCCGCAGGCTCACCGCCAGGTTCAGCGGAATCACGATCGTCCGCCGACCGGCACGACTCTTCGGCCGCACGATCACCAGGCCCCGTGGCAGGCGTCGAGGCTCTTCACCAGGTACTTGGTCAGGTAGCCAATCATCCGACCGGTGTTCGTCGAGTTCGCCGTGACACCGTCCGCGCGGAGTTGGGGCCCGAAGCGGACGACGTGGGCCGGTTCGTCGTCGCCGCCGATCGCGTCCACCGCCTCATCCCAGGTCGGGAGCAGCCGGGACGTATCCGGGTCGAGGTAGCCGTTTGCGATTCGAGGCTAGTGCCAGCCGTAGCGCTGATGCAGCCGGTCCGTGACCCGCTCGAACGGCTCGCGCGGCAGGGCCGTCGACTCTCGGCGCATCCCGCCCTCGTGCACCCGGATCACCCGGTCCAGGTTGACCCAGGACGGTCGGTGCTCGCTGTCCCACCCGCCTGCGCCGACGGGCACAAAGTCGCCCTCGCCGCCGTGGTCCTTGCTGGTTAGCTGCACGGCCAGGTAGGTGCCCGCGGATTCGACGGCCACCACGAGTACCGGCCGGTCCTTGCCCCGTCCGTCGTTCTCCTGGAACGGCACCCACGTCCAGACGATCTCGCCGGGATCCGGGGCCCCGTCCGGTTGCGGCGAGTAGCTCATCCGCACCGGCCCGATGCGACGCGGATCGACCTCCATGGTGGCGTCCGGCCCGGACTCGCCCGGCGAGACCTCTGCATTCGCGCGGGACGACCGCGCCCGCTCCCGGGCCGGATGACTGCGCGCGGCTGCCACCGAGGACGAAGAAGAACGGGCCGTCGGTGTTGATTCCGACCGCCGCCGACCTTCCCGTCCTGCCTCCCGCGAGGGTGCCTCACTCCTGCGGCGGCCGCTCGTCACCAGGTCGGACACGGTCTTGATCAGATCCCCCAGCAATCCCATGCCGCCACAATAATTAGACCGGCCACGGCTCCTGACCGCCTGGGATACAGCCCCCAGGGCGACGCCGAGCACCCTCGGCGCCTCGAACGGCGGGAGCGGCAGACGCAGCAGGCAGCGCAGCGCGCTGTACCGGGACAGCCGGATCGCCAGCGCGGACAGGACCCGAACACCGGCCCGGCCGGCTAACTCGCGGACGACCGCGCCGATCTGAGCGGCCAGCCTCGCCGTGCGCCGCTGGTAGCGCTCCAACGCGTACGACTTCGCGCTACGCCGCCGGCGCCGCTACGCCACGATCATGATCGACGCGCAGACCCGGCGCGCGTCGACGTCCTGCCCGACCGCGGCGCTGACGCGTTGGAGGCATGGCTGCGCGCCCACCCCGGCGTCCAGATCGTCTGCCGGGACGGCTCCGGCGCCACGGATCATGCGTCAGATGCACGGCCGAGCAGGATTCACCCTGCTCCGCCACTGCATCCTGCTCGACCAACACCCCGTCACCACCGAAAGTGAGCCAGAGCCGGCGATCGGACACTCCCGAACACGCTTATTGAACGCGTGACGGTTGTGCGTAGGCGAGCAGCGCGTCACGGTCTGCCGCCAGGGTGAATCCGGCTTTGATCGTGCTGTCGACCGCCGTGGTGTATTTCTGCAGGTAGGTGTCACGCGACGGGTAAAGGGCCGCGAGACGCTCGGCGGGCAAGGGTGTCGTCGAGCCGAACAGACTGCATATCACCGAAGGGTTCGGGCCGGGGGTGCCCGACAGGACGTCGACCGGCACGTCCACGGGCGGGGTGCGTACGCCGCCCAGTGCGATGCCGTCGGCGTCGCGCGTGATCTGCGGCGGGCTGTCCTGTGTGACCTCGATCCGTGGTGCGGCGGCAGGCAGTGTCCCAGCACTCACCCAATCCTCGAGAGCGTCCAGTGCCGCCTTCACGACGACGTGCATGGGAGCATTATTGATCTTTGCCGAGCAGCCGAGCGCGTCGGCGAAAGGGCCGACCGTGTGCATGTCCGCGTGCGCGGCCCCGGCGACCTCCCAGAGGCGGAACCGGTCGCTGTCGGGCTGGCGCGCGCCGAGGGAGTTCAGCGGAGCGCCGAGGTCGCCCTCGGTCTGGATGTCGAGTACTGGTACTTCGGTGTCGGTCCGGATGATCGTCGGTGAGGTCGCGGTGTCGTCGGCGATGTTGGCGGGCTGGCCTGGTGCGGCGAGCGGAAGGCCGCCGATGCCACGGCTGTGGACGAGGAAGCCGTCGAACTCGCGGGTGAGGGGCTGCACTCCGTTGAGGTAGGTGACGAGCGCGTACGCCGACTGGGATTGGCCGGCAGCGAGCACGCGCCGCGGCTTCAGGTCGCCCATCGCCACGCCGCTGGCACGGACCGCGCGCGCGGCTTGGGTGAAGATGTCGAAGGAGTATCCGTCGCCGGGCTGGTTGAGCGAGCCGTATCGCGCGGGGTCGGCGCCAACCAATCCGGTTGAGGTGTTGCCGCGACCGGTCGGGGTGAGCACGGGTCCGCCCATGACACCGATGCGTTGCGCCGAGACGCCGACCCACGCGTCGCCCCGTCGGACGATCTCTTCGTGGGTGCTTGACCACACGACGTCCGAGTCGCTCCCGCCGCTGACGTTCAACCACTCGACGACGACGGTGCCGCTGAACGCCGTGGTAGCGGCTGGCCGCCGCACGAGTACCCGGGTGCTGTACGCGGCGGTACTGCCGGGTTGGAATGTCCAGCGGCCATCGGGAGCTAG
>NZ_CASGGV010000030.1:0-15153 GCF_949319125.1 Frankia sp. Hr75.2
GATCCGGGGCGGGCTGCTCAAGCTCGGTCACCGGGTGAGTGCCTCCACGATCCGCCGGGTCCTGACGTCCCTGGGGCTGCCCCCGGCTCCGCAACGGCAGACCGACACGACATGGCGGCAGTTCCTGCGTACGCAGGCGTCGACGATGCTGGTCGTGGACTTCTTCCCCGTGGACTGCGCGGTGACACTGCGGCGTCTGTACTGTTTCTTCATCATCGAGGTCGGCTCCCGCACCGTCCACATCCTCGGGGTCACCGCCCACCCCGACGGACCGTGGACCACCCAACAAGCCCGGAACCTGCTCATGGATCTCGGTGACCGGGCGGCCGACTTCCAGTTCCTGGTCCGTGACCGGGCCGGACAGTTCACCGCGTCGTTCGACGCGGTCCTCGCCGACGCCGGCATCACCACGATCAAGATCCCACCCCGAACGCCGCAGGCGAACGCCTACGCGGAACGGTTCGTACGAACCGTCCGGACCGAGGTCACCGACCGGATGCTGATCGTCGGTGAGCGGCACCTGCGCACCGTCCTGGCCGAGTACGCACGGCACTACAACGGACGACGCCCGCACCGCGCGCTCCGCCTTCAACCACCCCGGCCCGACCACCCGATCACCGACGTCACGACGGCACGGATCAAGCGCCGGCCTGTCCTCGGTGGCCTGATCAACGAATACGAACGAGCCGCCTAAAAGACCAGATCAACGCCGGTGGCCGAGTTCTGACACCCCACAGGCACGCACCTGGCCTCGTCGGCCACGAGAGCGGAGTACAACACTTGTAGTAGCGCCCACTACTGATGTAGTGTCCCGTCATGCCCAGCCGCCGCGATGACCTTCTTGACACCGCGATCCGCGTGGTCGGCGAGTCAGGTGTCCGCGGTCTCACGCACCGTGGCGTCGACGTCGCCGCGCAGCTGCCAGCGGGTTCGACGTCCAACTACTTCCGGACCCGGGGCGCCCTCCTCGGTGCGGTCGTGGACCGGTTCGTCGAGCGGGAGAGGGAGAACTGGGACGCTATCGCCGCCGAGGTGTGCCCGACCACGCCCGAGGAACTGGCTCAAGTCATCGTCAGATTCGCCGTCGACAGCACAGGTCCGCAGCGGACGCTGACCCTGGCCCGGTACGCGATCCTCGGTGAAGCGGCTATCCACCCACCGCTTCGGACCCAGCTGGCCGCCGGCGGCGGGCGCGTGAACACGTGGTTCACCAACTGGGTTCGGGCCGCCGGATCCACTGACCCCGAGCGTGACACCCCCGTCATCATGAACCACTTCACCGGCATCGTCCTGCATCAGCTGGCCATGCCCGATCCGGCGTTCGACCCGACCCGGCAGATCACCGCGCTCGTGTCGAGTCTTATCCGCCCGCGGAACCCAGAGGGGACGGAATGACCGAAGTGCAACCAGACCGCGGCGGCGCCATCGACCGCGAGATGGTGTGGCGGGCGATCGACGCCCAGCGGCAGAGCATCGCTGACCTGCTGGAGCGGCTGTCCGATGACGAGTGGAGTCGGCCCTCGCTCTGCGACGCCTGGACGGTGCGCGATGTCGCCGCCCACCTGACCCTTCAGCAGCTCGGCCCGGGGGAAGCGGTCAGGATGATCCTCCGAGCGCGCGGCAGTCTCGATCGGGCGATCCACGATGCGGCCCGCCGGCGCGCGGCGACGGTACCGACGACGCGGATCGTCGCCGGGATCCGCGGCACGGTCGGCTCGCGGCGGCACAACTTCGGGGTCACCTACCTGGAGACGCTCATCGACATCCTCGTCCACGGGCAGGACATCGCCATACCGCTGGGCCACCAGCACGAGATGCCTGTCCAGGCCGCGGCCGTCGCCGCCAGCCGCGCATGGTCCATGCGGTGGCCGCCACCTTTTCCCGCGAGACGAGAAATCGCCGGTTTCCGCCTAACCGCCACGGACACGTCGTGGTCCGTCGGCACCGGACCCGAGGTTCAGGCTCCGATCCAGGCGATCGTCCTGTTGCTCACCGGCCGCCAGGCGGCCCTGCCGCAGGTCTCCGGTGACGGCGCCCCCGAACTGGTCGCCCGTCTCACCACGCCCGCATCGACATAGCACGTAAGCATCACTCGATCCCTGTTCCTGGTCGCCCGGCGGTACCGAAACTCGTATCCCATCTGAAACGGCTCAGAAACACCTGTGGCGTGCCCAGAAAGACCATGCCCCCGTTTCTCTTCATCCCATCCTGATCGGCTACGACACCCAGGCCGTTCTTGTCGCGCGCCTTCGGAGCCTTCTATTCGGTTGCCGCGCTCTCGCGTTTCCTGTGTTTCCTATGTGCCCCGTAAAGGAGATCTGTCATGGTTCAGTTCGCGATGCTACTGCTGCCCGTTCCGCTCGGCGTCTACATTTCCGGGCGCCGCACCGCCTACCTGATCACCGCCATCGTGTTCGCGATCACCCTCGTCATCCAGACGATCGTTGTTGCCGCGGACACACCGGATGACATCAACCCGCTCTACTGGCTTCTCAACATCGCGTCACTCGCCGTCGGTCTCGGCCTCACCGCTGCAGGCCGCGCGCTGGGCCGACGCCGCCGGACCCGCCGCGCCGCCGGCTGAAGAACCCTGTGGGGCTCCAGAACCCCGATTCGAGCGGTGACCTGCACGTTTGCCCGCCGGACAGGGCCCGCGTCGGGCAGGCTGGGTGGTCATGGTGTGGTCGCTGCTCCACGCCCTGACGCGCAATGCTCTCGGACTGATGTTGCTCCGCGTGCGTGGCGACACCGCGAAAGACGTGGAGCTCCTCGTCCTGCGACATCAGGTGGCGGTGCTGCGACGGCAGGTGAACCGCCCGGCCCTGGAACCGAAGGATCGGGTGATCCTCGCAGCCCTGTCCCGGCTGCTACCCCGAGCCCGCTGGGGTTCGCTCTTCGTCACCCCCGCCACCGTGCTGCGCTGGCACCGCGACCTCCTCGCACGACAATGGACCTATCCACGGAAGCCGCCCGGACGGCCCACCGATCCGCCGGGAGATCCGCGATCTGGTCCTACGCCTCGCACGGGAGAACCCGACCTGGGGCCACCGCCGGATCCAGGGAGAGCTCGTCGGGCTGGGCTACCCGGTCGGGGTGGCCACCGTCTGGCGGATCCTGCACCGCGCCGGTGTCGATCCCGCGCCCCGGCGGGCCGATGCCTCCTGGCGCACGTTCCTGTCCGCGCAGGCCTCCGGCCTGCTGGCCTGCGATTTCTTCACGGTGGACACCGTGTTCCTCCAACGGATCTACGTGTTCTTCGTCGTCGAGCACGCCACCCGCCACGTCCACCTCCTCGGGGTCACGAAGCATCCGACCTCGGCCTGGGTCACCCAGCGTGCGCGGAACATGCTGATGGATCTCGAGGAGCACAGCTACCGGTTCCGGTTCCTCATCCGTGACCGCGACACGAAACTCACGGCTTCCTTCGATGCCGTCTTCGCCGGAGCCGGTATCGACGTGGTACGCACACCCCCTCAAGCCCCGCAGGCGAACGCGATCGCGGAACGCCGGATCGGCACCGCCCGCCGCGAATGCACCGACAGGCTGCTGATCGTCTCCGAACGGCACCTGACCTCGGTCCTCGACAGCTACGCGAAGCATTTCAACACCCACCGACCCCACCGCTCCCTCGGCCAGCACCCACCCGACTCGCCACCCGTGCTCGCCCCGACGCCGGATTCCACCATCCGTCGCACACGCATCCTCGACGGCATGATCAACGAATATCGCAACGCCGCCTAACCACTTGCGCGGAAGATCCTGTCAACCGCAAAAGACCAGCTCACAGGCCAAATCGGGATTCTGGAGCCCCACAGGCACCATCGTACGGATCCTGACCGCGCCCGTGGTTCTCTCATGGCCTCGACTGATGTGCCCCATCAATTCCGGATAGCCGTTATAGATATTAACTACGCGGCGGTTTGCCTTTTCGGGCACTCGTCGTGGACCTGTCGTGGGGTTTCGGTAGCCGAGTCCCGAGTGGCGGCGTGTCATCCCTGCTGGACGGCCCTTTGCTGGCTTAGCCGCGGGAGCAGCCCGCCGGCGGCGAGCAGCTGCTGCTGGCGTGCGGACAGGTGGTGAGTGAGCTGGTATCGCTCATTCTTTGTCTCGTTGTCGAGCCAGAGGCTGCCGGTACGGAGCGCCTCGGCGACGTCGTTCAGTGCCACGACGTCACCGAGGCCGACGCGGTCGTAGTCGGCGTGGTCAGCGAACTCGACGGCCAGGACGCCGAAGTTCGCCAGGTTCTGCCAGTGGATGCGGGCGAAAGACTTGGCGACGACCAACCGTAGGCCGAGGTAGTGCGGGACGAGCGCGGCGTGTTCACGGGAGCTGCCTTGCCCGTAGTTGTTTCCGGCGACGATCGCGTGCCCCGCAGGGCCTTCGTCTTCGCCACTCGGGCCGTCGTCGCAGCGTCCGCTCTTGCCGTCGCTGTGGCCGTGGCCAGCTTCCCGGGCTCGCCGCGAGTAGCCGGGGTCGAGGTCCGCGAAGGCGAAGTCGGCCATCTTGGCGATGTTGCTACGGAAAGGCAGGACCCGGTTGCCGGCCGGCATGATCTCGTCGGTGGACACGTCGTCACCGACTTTGAGTAGGACCGGGAGCCTGAGACGGTCCGCCAGCGGCGTGCTCTCCGGCAGTGGCGCGATGTTCGGCCCGCGTACCAGCTCGACGCGCGCGGCGTCGGTCTCGGGCAGGGGCGGGACCAGCAGCCACTCACCCCGGGGCGATGATTCGGGCAGACGCAGCGCCGGGTGGTCGACGCCGAGCCGGCCGGGCAGGGTGCGGGGGTCGGTGATCTCACCGGTGAGCGCGGCGGCCACGGCGGTTTCCGGCGAGCACAGCCACACCCGATCGTCGGGTGTTCCTGACCTGCCCGGGAAGTTGCGCGGGAAGGTCCGCAGGCTGTTGCGGCCGGTCGCGGGTGCCTGCCCCATGCCGATGCAGCCCAGGCAGCCGGCTTGGTGGAGACGTGCGCCGGCGGTCAGCAGTGGTGCGAGCAGGTCCAGATTCGCGAGGTCGACCAGGATTTCGGGAGAGGTCGGGTTCACGTCGAGGCTCACCTGTGGATGCACGGTTCTGCCGGCGACTGCGGCTGCGACCACCGCGACGTCGCGGAGCCCGGGGTTCGCCGACGACCCGACGACGACCTGGTGGACGGGCTCGCCGACGACCTCCCGCACCGGGACGACATTGCCCGGTGACGAGGGCCGGGCGATCAGGGGCTCGAGCGTCGACAGGTCGATCTCGTCGTCGACGTCGTACGAGGTGTCCGGGTCGGCCGCGAGCTCGGTGAATGCCTCCTCCCGGCCTGCTCCGCGCAGGAACCATCGTACCTCGTCGTCCGAGGGGAAGACGCTGGTGGTCGCGCCCAACTCCGCCCCCATGTTGGCGATCACGTGGCGGTCCATCGCCGACAGTGTGGCCACGCCCGGACCGTAGTACTCGACGATGCGGTTGACGGCGCCCTTGACGCCGTGCCGGCGGAGCATCTCGAGGATCACGTCTTTCGCCGATACCCATTCCGGCAGCTCGCCGACGAGCCGCACGCCCCAGATCTCGGGCATCCGCAGGGGCAGCGGGTGACCAGCGACAGCCGTCGCCACCTCGAGCCCGCCGACGCCGATCGCGAGCATCCCCAGCGAACCGGCGGCGCAGGTGTGGCTGTCACTGCCGACCATCGTGGCGCCCGGCCGTCCGAAGTACCGCATGTGGACGGGGTGGCTGATGCCGTTGCCGGGCCGGGAGAACCACAGGCCGAACCGCTGCGCGGCCGAGAGGAGGAACAGGTGGTCGTCGGGGTTGCGGTTGTCGGTCTGCAGCAGGTTGTGGTCGACGTACTGGACAGAGCACTCGGTCTGGGCACGTCGCAGACCCATCGCCTCCAGCTCAAGCATGACCAGCGTGCCGGTGGCGTCCTGGGTGAGTGTCTGGTCGATGCGCAGCGTTATCTCGTCGCCGACGACCGGTCGGCCGGTGACAAGATGTTCGTCGATCAGTTTCCTGGCCACGCTGCGCCCCACTGTCGCCACCGCCCTACCACTCGCTGTCCGCCGTTCGACCCGCGTCCGTCCCGTGCCCGCTGCCGGCCGGACAACACAAATCCGGCGACCAGGCAAGTCGGTCGTGGCGACGGCCGAACCTCGTTCTCCGCCTTGGGTGGTAGTCACCTGCGACGGTGGGCAGGTTGCTCGGCATGGACGACGACGACGGCGACATCTACCGGTTCCAGGACCTGCTCGACCCGGCAGAGCGGGAAATCCTGGGCCGGGTCCGGGACTTCATGCGGACCGAGGTCGCTCCGATGATCGACGGCTTCTGGGCGGACGCGGAGTTTCCGCACCACCTCGTCGGGCCACTCGCGGCGACGGGACTGGCGAACCTGGTGTGCTCGGACCGTCCGGGGCCGACTGCCTCGTCGTTGTTGAAGGGGTTCGTCGCGGCGGAGATGGCGCGGGTCGATCCGTCGTTCGCCACCTTCTACGGCGCCCACGCGGGTCTGGCGATGGCGAGCATCGCGCGTTGCGGCTCGCCCGAACAACGCCGACGGTGGCTGCCGGCAATGGGTCGGTTCGACCTGGTCGGCGCGTTCGCGCTCACCGAACCCGAAGGAGGTTCAGACGTCGCGGGCGGGATGCGGACAGTGGTTCATCGCGCGGGTGGTGCGCGGTCAGTGAAGGCAGGGCGGCCCGCCAGAGGCCGAGTGTGGCGATGACCTCGCCTGAAACGTACAACCCTGGTCCATCTCGCTGCCCGCGGCATCGACGAGGTCCACCGGGCTGTCAAACACGGACTGAAACGCATGCAGTACCGGCCCGAACTCCTCGTCGGGTTCCTCACCGAAACCGGACTGACCTGGGAACAACTCTGATCAACAAAACTTCACACATTAATCATCAGTAGCCAGAGCCTGGCGATCCGCGGCACGAGGGGATCCCAAATCCCTAAAGTTGGGCGAGGCGAAACGGACGTTAGGCGGCTACTTGCGTTGATTCACCAACGAATGTGCGCCAGAGCCGTTGATCAGATACTCCCGTCCGCCATCGCGGCTACCGATCAGCCGTGATCGAAGGGGGTGTCAGGCGCCGGTGTGGAGGTGGGAGGCCCACAGGGAGGGGTGGCGGGGCTGGTAGTCCTGCAGATTCTTCACGGCGTTGTGGACCGCGGCGGCGGGGTGTTGCCCGCTGGCGAGGGCGGTGTAGATGTCGTGGGCTAGGTCGGCGGCGTGGCGGTCGTTGATGGGCCAGAGGGTGGCGATGACGTGGCGGTAGCCGGCGAGGTGGAACGCGGAGGCGAGGTGGATCGCTTCGTCGGTCAGGCGTCCGGGTAGGGCGGTTTCGCAGGCGGACAGGAACGCGAGTTCGGCCTGGTCGAGGCGTAGCCGGGTGATCTCGGTGACGGTCAGTGGCCTGTCGTGCAGGAGCAGATGACTGTCCCACGGGTTGGTGATGGTGGCGGTGCCGTGGCAGGCGACACCGCCGATCCTCGTAGGCGTTGGCCGCGTGCAGCATCGATCCGGGTTCGATGCCGAACCACCGGACCAGGGGCGTTTACCTTCCTTCGATCAGTAGTATTTCCCGCACCATGACCTCTCAGAAGCCACAGCGCACCCGTCAGAAGCAACTGACCACCCGCGGCAGGGTGTTCTGCTGGGTGATGATCGTGTTCGTCCTGCTGACGACGTGCGCTGCCGGCCTGACGCTGATCATCGAAGGCATTGACGGCCGCCGCGCTCTGGCGCACGGCCCGGTGGGCACGCTCACCCCCACCGACAGAAAATGCGGCGATGAGTCCTGCGCTTGGGTGGGAACGTTCGCCAGCGCTGACGGCACGGTCACCGAGGAGGATGTAGAACTGAAGGACGCCGAAAAGGTCCGGTTCAGCGCCCCAATGCCGGCCACCATCGACGACGTGCGCCTGGACGACGAAGACACCCGCCCGACCGCCTACACCGCCGACTACAACTGGCGCGGGTCTGTGTTCAAGGGAAGCTTTGTCATCCTCTTTGGGCTGGGGATATCGGGTGGTCTGGTGATGATGCTGAAGCGGCACCGACCCACCGCCGTTTCTTCGTGAGCGCCGCTTCCGACTCTGGGCGCTGACTGCCGTTTCGGGTTGAGCAGTGGGGCTCGATCCCGTAGGGGCTACGTTCTCCGAGACCTCGACCCCGCGCTGGGACGGGTCTCCCGCGAGCGGCGGCGGCTCGACCGCGCTGGCCGTCACGCCGGGTTGATGTCCGTGTGGCACAGCATGGACGTCAGCGGAGCTGGAACTCCGGCCGGGACCGCCTCGGCTGCTCCCGTAGCAGGAAGCCGTCACCGCCATACCGCCTTCCAGGTCCGCACCCTGCTCGTCCGCGGCAAGGGGGGAGTGTCGTTGTTCTTACACTCCCCGTCCATGAGCAACTCGGCGTGCGGCCAGGTCAAGCAGCTCGGCCGTGGGGATCCGCAGGTATGACATGATGGATAAATGCTCCCAAGTCGGAATGGCAACTGGAATCTGGACCGGACTGCCCGCGCCATGCGCCTCACCACCGCGGCCGGCGCGCTTGCGGCAATGGCGTCTGTGAGCGCCTGTAGCGGCTCGGTCTCCATCGGAGGGCCAGATGCCGTCGCCGAGCCGGAGCTGGAGCAGCGGGTGGCCACCGCGCTGGCCGAGCAGATGAATCAGCCCGTTCCCAACATCGACTGCCCCGGTAATCTGGCCGCCGAGGTCGACGCCTCAATACAATGCGTTCTCTCCGTTACTGGCGACACGACCCGGTATCCGGTCGATGTGCGGGTGACCTCCGTCAACGGCGACGATGATGTACGGTTCAGCGCCCAGGTGGGAACCACGCCGCTGCCGGCAGACGGCTGACGCGGGCGGCACAGCGTCCCGTCGGCCGGCGGCACACAGTCAAGGGCGCCCCTTCGGGGCGCCAACCCCCAGGCTGACCGGGCCAGAACCCCGAGGCCAAGGCGCCGCACACGCCACGCCGAACGGGGCCCCGCCTCCCTCCGGTCGGCACCCCATCGGCGCGTCGGACCGGCCGCCCGTTCGGCGCGTCGGAGCGTCGCATGATGGAGACCTGATCACGGCCAGGTCGGCGGCTCCCAGTGCCTGGGCCGACGTGCGCAGGCGAGGAGCAACGGTGCTCGAACGGGAGACTCGCCCTAAAAAAGCCCAGGTCAACGCCAGTGGCCGAGTTCTGACACCCCACAGGCTGAGGGAGTCGCCGACGCCGCTGAGCGGCTGCCGGCGATCTACCCGCCGAACCCGGTCGCCTCGGCGGTGCTGGTCACGCTGCGAGCACCGCCGAGGCTGTGATCCAGGCACGATCGCGATCGTGGGCCACGAGGATGGTAGGCATCACCACCTCTGACGGCCCAGCAGTTCGGAGTCACAGTTCACGCCCACCGGTTGTCCTCGCCCTCTGACCGCGGCGTCCAGCGCGCCGGGCCGGTGTGGTGCCCGTGGACACGCATGCGGGCGAGGGCCGGTCAGTTTAGTGGGCGGGGGTGGAGCAAGGTGTGTAGCCGGGCGAGGTCGATGTTGCCGCCGGAGAGCACCACCGCCGTTCGCTGTCCTGGGGCGTTCACCCGTCCAGCCAGTACCGCTGCGGCGGCGAGCGCGCCGCTGGGTTCGACCACCAGTTTCAGCTGGTCGAACACCACGGCCAGGGCTGCGGTGATCTCCTCGTCGTCCACGACGAGGATCTCATCGACGTGCCGCTGGATGAGGGGGAAGGTCAGCTCGCCGGGAATCTCGCCGGTGACGCCGTCGGCGATGGTGCGGGGCACCGGGATCCGTACTCGCCGGCCCGCCTGCAGCGACTGGCGGTTCTTGTCGCCTGTGGCGGTCTCCACGCCGATCAGACGGGTGCTGGGGGCGAGCGCGGCGGTGACCACGCCTGCTCCGGCGAGCTGTCCTCCGCCTCCCAGGGGGAGGACCAGCACGTCCAAGGGGCCGGTCTGTTCCAGTAGCTGCAAAGTGGTGGTAGCCGCGCCGGCGATGACGTCGTGGTGGTCATAGGGCGGGATGAGGGTGAGACCGTGCTCGGCGGCCAGCCGGTTGGTCAGGGTGAAGCGGTCGTCGGTGTAGCGATCGAAGGTCACCACCGTCGCGCCTAGGTGCTTGACCGCAGCGAGTTTGGTCGGTGGGGCGTCGGCGGGCATCACGATCAGTGCGGTGGTGTTGAGCATGGCGGCGGCGGTGGCTACTGCCAGTGCGTGGTTGCCCGAGGAGAACGCGATCACTCCGCGGGCAAGCTGCTCTGCGGGTAGGCAGGCCAGGGCGTTGTAGGCGCCACGGAACTTGAACGAACCGGTGCGCTGCAGATTCTCGCATTTGATCAGCACGTGCCCACCAGTCTGGTCGTCCAGGACGGGCGCACGCATGACTGGTGTGATCACGGCGACCGCGGCCAGACGCGCCGCGGCGGCACGTACGTGGTCCAGGGCCACCGCCTGCTCGGTGGTCGGCACGGGTGGGGTGGTCATCGGGTGGGTACCTTCCGGCGAGTGTCGCGCATGGTGGGAATGGTCCGTGCGTCGGATGAGGCGGGTCCGGTGGCCGGTACGGGTGGGACGTGGGAGGGCAGGTGGCCGGCACGCAGCAGCGATGCCAGGGCTGCGGTGCCCGCTGCGCCGGTGACCGCCAAGGCGGTCCACACCAACCACGGCCGGCCGCTGGACAGGCCTACATCCCACACCAGGCCGGTGGCCAGGTTGCCGACGGTGATGCCAATGCCAGACAGGGTGTTATAGAAGCCGTAGTGCGTGGCCACCAGACGACCGTCGGCCAACACGACGATGGTGTCCATCTCAAAGGGATAGGCGATCGCGGTGCCCAAAGTCAGCAGGACCGTGGTAGCCACCGCAGGCGCCAATGCCAGCGCAGCCCCGGCCACGGTCGTCGGTGCGGCGGAGGCCAGGTGTGCGGTGAGTACCAGCGGCACAAACGCCGCGCTCATCAACGCCACACCGGTGGTGACCGACCGCCCGGGACTGAAGCGGGCTTTGGCCCATGCGGTCAGCCGTACCTGCCCCAGAATGGCCACCACTGCCGAGACTGCGAACAGCACGCTGCTGCCGGTGTCCCCACCCCCGCCCAGCACGCGCCCGGCCTGCAAGGGCAGGGCCAGGTAGATCTGCGCGGACAGGACGTAGGAGGCGATCATCGCCAGGGAGAACAGCAGGAAGGCCCGGTTGCCGACCACCACCCGCCAGTCAGCCAGCACCCCGGCCACCCCGGTGGCGTGCTGGGTGCCGCGGTCGGGAACCCGCGCGGGCAACGACCGCAGTTGCAGGATCGTCAGCGCGGCGAAGATGACTGCGGCGGTAAGGCACACCACGCGGAAGTCCAACATGATCAGGGCCAGTCCGACCACCGGTCCGATGAGGATCCCGGCCTGATAGAAGACGTTGAACACCGCGAACGCCTCCACGCGGCGTTCCCCAGCGTCCGCGGCGAGGTAGGCGCGCACCGCCGGGTTGAACAACGCCCCGGCCAGTCCGGTGGCCACCGAGGCGGCCAGCACCGCAGGCAGTGTTTCCACCACTCCCAGTAGGCCGAAGCCCACCGCGCGCAGCCCGCACCCAGCAATAATCATCGGTTTGTAGCCGAGTCGGTCGGCCAGGGTACCGCCCAGCAGGAACAGACCCTGCTGGCTCAGCGTGCGTACCCCCAGCACCAGCCCCACCGTCCACGCGGCCATGCCCAGTCCACCGGCCAGGTGGTTGGCCAGGTAGGGCATGAGCATGTAGAAGCCGAGATTGATGCCGAACTGGTTGACTACCAGCAGCCGCACACTGCCCGGAAAAGAGCGGAACTGCCCCCATGTGCCCGTCATCGCCGGGCATCCAGGTGGGTCAGACGCGCGTCTGTGACCGGATCGACAACGGTCGTGCAGCGTGTCCACCGCTTCACGACCTGGTCCGCGGGGTGGGTGATGTATTCGGGCTGGTCGGCGGGAGGGTGCCCGAGTAGATCGTGAGTGTCGCAGAACGCATCGCTGTAGACGGTGTCGAAATAGCGGTGCGGCCCGTCGGGGAAGATTGCCGCGATGCGGGTTTCCGGTGGCAGCGTCCGCGCCAGCCATCCGGCTACCAGACCGACCGCCCCCACGCTCCATCCGCCGCTGGCGTAGTGGTGCGTGGCTAGTTCCCGGCAGGTCCATACCGCTTCGGTGGCGTTGACCCAGTGCACCTCGTCGAACGCCGAGTAGGCGATGTTGTGGGGGTAGATGCTGCTACCCAACCCGCGCATCATGCGTGAAGCAGCAGGCTGACCGAAGATGGTGGATCCCACTGTGTCCACACCTACCACCCGCAACCGTGGGCAGAACTTGCGCAGTATCCGGCTGACTCCGGCGGAGTGCCCACCGGTGCCCACACTGGCGACTAGTACGTCCACCCGCCCCAGCTGCGCCATCAGCTCGACCGCCAGCGGCTCGTAGGCGGTGATGTTGTCAGGGTTGTGGTACTGGTCCGGGCACCACGCGCCGGGCTCGGTGTCCAGCAGCTGACGCACCCGACGACGTCGCGCCTCTTGCCACCCACCGACCGGATCCGGCTCGGTCACAATGTCGACGTCGGCGCCGTAGGCGCCGAGCATGTGCACCATCATCGGTTCCATACCCGGATCGGTGACCAGGGTGACTGGATGCCGGTAGACGATGCCGGCCAGCGCCAGCCCCAGCCCCAGCGTGCCGCTGGTGGACTCGACGATCCGCGCACCCGGCATCAGGTGGCCACGCTTGCGGGCACACTCCACCATGTGCAGCGCGGGACGGTCCTTGATTCCGCCAGGGTTGTGGCCTTCCAGCTTGGCCCAAAATCCCCGCCCGTCGTCGGTGAATGGCTCATCGATCCACAACACCGGCGTGTTGCCCACTGCCCCCGCAGGGGTGTGACACGGCGTCACGGGCGACGACAACACCAGCCGCGCCGAGGACGGCACCACCTGCTCGGACAAAGTCAACTTACGTTGCGTGGCAACGGCAGCATGAGAACGAACGCTCATCAGGTGAAGATCCTCTTCGAGGGGTATCGCGATGCGGATACGGTCATCGGCCAGCCGAAGCGCACGACACTCCCACCGCGACCGCTTCAGCCGCTCCCCGCGTGGCTCACACGCAGAAGGAGAGAAGAGAGGACACGATGCTGTGTCAGGCGCCGCGGCAACCCATCACCGTCGCGACACACCCACCCGCACCAGCAACTCGGCACCCGTTAACGCGCAGCCCTCGCCGACGATTCCGGCCGCCAGCCGAGGCTGCGGAGACCACGCCACGACCACAGCCCCCGCCGCCGGAACCGAATCCAGTCCGGGTACCGGCACCAACAGCGGCCGTACGCCGAGTAGGTCCACGCCACCCGGCACGCAGGAATGATCAGCATGGTGAGGCGGCGTACCGGCGTACTCAACCCTCTGATCGGCATCACGGTCGGCAACTGCATGGGCATCACCTTGATGGGACGCCCTGTCCACCACGACCGCCGCGTCCGCGGCGCCACCCGAGAAGGCGTACGCCGTCGACTTGGCGGAGTCAGCACACAGCAGCACACCGATCAGAGCGAGCACCGCCGCCACCATCACAGCAACCACCAACCGCCACCAAGATCGCATACTGTGCGCAGCGGTGGTCGACACACTCTCGACCCTACCCAAGCCGCAACGGGCCGCACCAACTTCATCGCTTAAAGTAAGCGAAAAAATGGGACAAATATGAAACATAGGGTAGTCAACAGGCAAGCCTTGCGCCCGCCGGCCGACGCATCGGTGGTCGCCCCGACATCCAGGCTGGGGCGACCACGTCTTCCTGACCTTGTGGGGCTCCAGAACCCCGATTTGGGCGGTGACCTGCGTATTTGCCTGCCGGACGGGGCCTGCGTCAGGCAGGCTGGACGGTCATGGTGTGGTCCCTGCTCTACGCCCTGACACGCAACACTCTCGGACTGATGCTGCTCCGAGTCCGCGGGGATGCGGCGAAGGACGTCGAGCTCCTCGTCCTGCGACACCAGGTGGCGGTGTTGCGACGGCAGGTTCACCGGCCGGCGCTGGAACCGGCGGATCGGGTGATCCTCGCAGCCCTGTCCCGGCTGCTGCCCCGAGCCCGCTGGGACGCCTTCTTCGTCACCCCGGCCACCGTGTTGCGCTGGCACCGTGAACTCCTCGCACGCAAATGGACCCATCCGCGCAAGACACCCGGGCGGCCGCCGATCCGGAGGGAGATCCGCGATCTGGTCCTGCGCCTCGCACGGGAGAACCCGACCTGGGGCCACCGCCGGATCCAGGGAGAACTCCTCGGGCTGGGCTACCCGATCGGGGTCGCCACCGTCTGGCGGATCCTGCACCGCACCGGCGTCGATCCCACGCCCCGGCGGGCCGACACCTCCTGGCGCACGTTCCTACGCGCCCAGGCCTCCGGCATCCTCGCCTGCGACTTCTTCACCGTGGACACCATATTCCTACAACGGATCTACGTGTTCTTCGCCGTCGAACACGCCACCCGCCGTGTTCACATCCTCGGGGTCACGAAACACCCAACCACGGCGCGGGTCACCCAACGTGCACGGAACCTGCTGATGGACCTCGAGGAACGTGGCCACCGGTTCCGGCTCCTCATCCGTGACCGCGATACGAAATTCACGATTTCCTTCGATGCTGTCTTTGCCGGAGCCGGTATCGACGTGGTGCGCACACCGCCACAGTCGCCGCAGGCGAACCCGATCGCGGAACGCTGGGTCGGCAGCGCCCGCCGGGAATGCACCGACAGGCTGTTGATCGTCTCCGGACGGCACCTGACCGCCGTCCTCACCAGCTACGCCGAGCATTTCAACACCCACCGGCCTCACCGCTCCCTCGGCCAGCACCCACCCGACTCACCACCCGTGGTCACCCCGACCCCGGGGTCCACCATCCGTCGCACACGCATCCTCGGCGGGCTGATCAACGAGTACCGCAACGCCGCCTGAAGACCTCCGCAGGCGATCACCCGGGCTGCAAAAGAGCAGCTCACAGGCCGCACCCGGATTTTGGAGCCCAACAGGCGACCGCCCGAGCTCACGAACGACTGCGAGGTAGCCGACTTCGACCGCTTTGGTCTTCGCCAGCGGTACTAACGCACCGTCACCACCGAATATGCGCCAGATCCCGAGTTTTGGCCCCACCTAC
>NZ_CASGGV010000031.1:0-15072 GCF_949319125.1 Frankia sp. Hr75.2
TGGGCGAAGGCGTTCTACCGAAACGGGACCATCGTGCCGCCCGGCCTCGCATCTACCGGAGGCGTGCTCGTCGTGCCGGGCGTGTCGCCGCCGGAGAAGACCCGTGGCCGCCCGCCAGACCGACGAAGACGAGCCGGTCCAGGACTGGACGCTGGTCGGGTGGTTAGGGCGTGCGGGTGGTCGGGCCCGCCACCGGTGCCGGCCCCGCTCCCCCCGTGCGCGCGGGCAGTGACCAGAAGCCGGTCGGGCCCGGCTCGCGGCCCGGCGGCGGGTACTCGCAGTCCGCCTCGGACGCCCGCACGTCGGTGCCTTCGTCCTCGTCGTACTCGGACGTCACAATCGCGGTGCACGCACGGCCGTGCTCGTCGGTGTACGAGTAGACCTGGTTGGCGTCGGTGGGAACGCCCGAGCAGGCCACCGCCACCACGCCGAGCGCCGCCCAGGCGCCGAGCAGGACCCGCGTGCGCACGGTCACGAGTGCCCAGGCGCGGGCACAGCTGGCCGGCCCGAGATACCTCGGCACCCGCCGCCAGCGCGTCGTCGGTTCGTGAAGCATCGCCGGCCGCCAACGTCAGCGGCTCGGGAGCGGTGCGTAGGTAGCGGGGCCGGGAGTGCGGTCCTGCGGCGGGTAGTCGCAGTCCGGCGCGGACGAGTCGACGTCGGAGTCCTCGTTGCCGTCGGTGTTGATGATGATCGTGCAGACCCGGCCGTGGGGGTCAGTGAAGGTGACGATCTCGTTGCGATCGTTGCCGCAGGCCGTCAGCAGCAGGCCGAGCGCCGCCAGCAGCGTGCCTGTGACCGCGAGCCGCGCCCGGGGCCACGTCGTACGGGAGGGCTCGCCGGGCCTGGTCCGCTCGAGAGCGTCCTCGTGTGTCACATCAGCTCCCAGCCGTGGTCGGGGCGGCGCCGCGAGGGTGCCGGTGTGCGTCGACTTTCTACCAGTGTGCGCACCCTGGCTGTCATGTGACCGGCCCCGGTAATTGGCAGGGTTCCGGCCGCACCGGATGGCAGGGTCCGGGTGGCCTGGGGCTGTTCGGTCCGCCCGTGAAGTCCTCATCATCGGGACCCGACCAGCCCACACGCTCTGCCACACAAGGGCTGGAACCCTGCCATCTACCGGGGCCGGTCACACGCATGCCCGCCTACTTTTTCAACATCGTTTGAGTAACGAATTGCCACTCCAACGTGACGTGAGAGCTGTCCCGGTTTCTCCTAGTTCTGGCGCGCGGGAAGGGAGGCGTCTTGGGCGCTGGACCTGGCTGCTTCCGGTGACGGTTCGCGGCGGTTGGCGTACAACCCGGATCCCCGCAACACACACCGCCTCACCATGCTGCTGAGACACCGTCGGGTAGGCCTTCACCGTCACCAGAACCGTCATCGCAACCCGACGGCTATGGCCATACCCTGCGTAACCCCCCACGTACTGATCATCTCATGGCGAACATCCTCTTATTCGCCGCCGTCGAGCGGGAGCTTCGTGTGGTCGGCGAGACCGGCGGCGAGAGTCGCGACGGTGTCGTACTTCCAGATGAAGTTCCCCGGCAGGGAGATCCCGAGCCCCGGTTCCAGGCGGGACCGCAGTTCGAGAGCCAGCAGCGAGTCGAAGCCGAGGGACCGTAGCGGGATGTCCGGGTCGAGCGCGGACTGGCCCAGCCGGAGGACGGCCCTGAGGTGCTCGGTCAGGTACGTCTCGAAGGCCGTGCGCCGCGGGAGGCCGGGAGCCACCGCGCGTAGCCCGGCCAGGACAGCGCCCGGCCCGTCCGCGACCGCGGCGGCGGCACCCCCGACGCCCGGCACGGCCACGGCGCCCCCAGCGGCGGCCGACGGGGCGTGCTCGTCGTCGACGAACCGGGCGAACAGCGACGAGGAGCGGCCCGCGGCCGGAATCCAGGAGCCCGGCTCGCCGGGGAGCACACCCGCGCGCCGCCGCCCGTGGACGAGCAGCGTCTCCAGTGCGGCGAGCCCGACCCGCACCGGGATCATCGCGTACCCACGCTCGGCGAAGTCGGTGGCGGCGCCCACCTCGGCCCACGGACCCCAGTTGACGACGGTGGTCGCCAGCCCCTGAGCACACCGCCAGTCGGCGAAGCCGTCGAGCCAGGAGTTCGCGGCGGCGTACGCACCCTGCCCGGGGTTGCCGAGCAGGGAGGCCATCGACGAGTAGAGCACGAACCAGTCGAGGTCCGCCCCGGCCGTCGCCTCGTGCAGCCGCCACGCGCCGAACGTCTTCGGATGCCACACTCGCCGCACCTGGTCGGCGGTGATCGTGGTGAGGGCGGCATCATCCAGAACCATCGCCGCGTGAACGGCGCCACGCAGCCGGCCGCCCCCGGCGGTGGCGGCGGCGACGAGGCGCTCCGCCACCCCGGGCTCGGCGACGTCGCCGAGCACCACCTGGACGTCCGTACCGCCCGCGACCAGTTTCGCGATGCGCTCCCGGACCGCCTCGGCGGGCTCGGACCGCCCGTTGAGCACCACTCTGGCCGCGCCCTTCTCCGCCAGCCAGGCGGCGGTCTCCAGGCCGACGCCACGCAGGCCACCGGTGACGATGTACGAGCCGTCCACGCCGACCGGCGACGGCGGCCCGTCGGGCAGCACGGCCTCGGTCACCGCGTCGCCGGGGACCTCGAGCACGACCTTGCCGATGTGCGCGGCACCGGCCATCAGCCGAAACGCGTCCGTGGCGGCCTCGATCGGGTAGGTCGTGACAGGCAGCGGCGCGAGCTCGCCGGCGGCGAGCGCCGCCGTCAGCTCCCGCAGCAGCCGGGCGACCCGCTCCGGCTGGTGCCGGTAGAGCTCGATCAGGTTCACCCCGGCGAAGGTGATGCTGTTACGGAACGGCGCCAGCCCGAGCGCCGAGTCCGCGAGGATGTCGCGCAGCCCGAGCTCGACGAAACGTCCGAAGGGCCGCAGGCACTCCATTCCGGCGCGGATCGCCGGCCCCGACAGCGAGTTGAGCACGACGTCGACGCCCTGCCCGCCGGTCGCGGCCAGGGTCTGCGCGCCGAAGTCGACCGACCGCGAGTCCATGACGTGGGTGATGCCCATGCCGCGCAGGTAGGCGCGTTTCTCCGGGGTGCCGGCGGTGGCGAGGACCTCGGCTCCCAGCAGCCGCGCGACGGCGATCGCGGCGAGACCGGTCCCGCCCGTGCCGGAGTGGATCAGCACCCGCTCGTCAGCCCGCAGCTGGGCGACGTCCCGCAGCGCGTACCAGGCGGTGAGAAAGCCGGTGGGGATGCCCGCGGCGGTGGCCGGGTCGAGTCCGGCGGGTACAGGCATGGTCAGGTCGGCGTCGATGGTCAGGAACGAGCCGAACGCGCCGCCGTCAGTGAAGTTCACCGCGAGTACCGCGTCGCCGGGCCGGCGGTCGGTGATGCCCGGCCCGACCGCCGTGACCACGCCGGCGCACTCGAAGCCGATCGGTGTCTGCGGCAATGCCCCCAGGCAGATGAGGACGTCCCGGAAGTTCAGGCCGGCGGCCTGGACCCGGACCTCGACCTCGCCGTGCCCGGGTGGGCGTCGGTCGGCGGCGACGAGCCGCAGGTCGTCGAGATTCCCGTTGCCGGGCGGCTGCAGGGCGAACCGGTCGTGGCCGTACCGGACCGTACGCCGCCCGGCGGCACCACGCTCGGCGGCGGTCACCGGCGCGGGGGTCAACCGGGCGACGAAGCGGACACCGGCCCGCAGCGCGACCTCGTCATCGGCGGGGCCGGAGCGGGCGCCGTGGACATCGCCGAGCAACTCGGCGGCGACGGCCGCCATATCCGGGCCGGGATCGGCGTCGATGTGGGCGGCGCGCAGCTCGGGGTGTTCCAGCGTGAGCACCCGGAGCAGTCCGCGGATCCCGCCGTGATCAAGATCAGGGGCCGCGTTCCCGGCCAGGGCGTGTGCACCTCGGGTCACCACGGTCAGGCCGGGCGGCACGCCGGGCAGCTCGGCCAACGCCGCGGCGACGCCCAGCACCGTCATGGTCTGCTGCTGCGCCCGCGCCGGATCTGCCGGGAACGGCGAGCCGACCAGGGCCGACGGGTCGACCTGGGCACCGGGCGCTGGCTGCGCGGTCGCGCCGTCGAGGACGACGACCACCCGCCGGCCGACGGCTCCCCCGTCGTCCCCGGTGAGGGACGCCGCCCAGGCCCGCCGGGCGTCGTCGGGACCGGGCAGCGGCTGGACGTCGACGTCCGCACCGGCGGCGGACAGGGCCGTGCCGAGCGCGCCCGCCGAACCGCTCTCGTCGCCGAGCAGCAGCCATCGGCCGGCGGCCCGCGGCTGGGCCGGTTCCGGGCGGGGTGACGGCTCCCAGTCGATCCCGTAGATCCAGCCCCCGGGGCCGCCGGACGCCCGGGCGTACCCGGAACCGTCGAGGAGACGCTGGCCGTCCTGGTGGACGAGTCTCATGCCGTCGATGGCGACGACGAGCGCGCCGGCCTCGTCCAGCAGGCGGACCTCGCCGGTGAGAGTGCCCGTCCCGGTGGCGTCCAGGCGGGCATGGCAGTAGCGCACGGTCGCCGGATCGCCGTGGATCCGGATGCTGTCCGTCCCGGCAGGCAGCACCAGACCACCGGACGCCGACCCGGCGACCAGGCCGGGCATGCAGGTCAGCAACGTCTGGGCGGCGGCGTCCAGCAGCACGGGGTGCACGGCCAACGCGTCCTCGGTGGCGTACGCCTCGGTCGGGATCCCGATGCCCGCCTAGGCGCTCCTACCGTCCTCGGACAGGTGCAGATCGGACAGCGCCGTGAACGCCGGGCCGTGGTGGATGCCCCGCTCCCGCATCGCCTCGTACAGGCGCGCGGGGCCGACCCGCCGGGGATGGGCACCGGCGAGTTCCGCCAGGCCGCCGGCGGCGGTGTCCGGCGGCGGGTCGTCGTCGGCGCACGTGACGGTGGCGACCATGTGACGGGTCCAGGCGCCGTCACCGGCCCGCGCGTGGATCTCGCACTCCGCCTCACCGGGGCCGGTGACGGCGACCGTCATCGTGATCTCGGTGTGCTCGCCCAGGTAGAGCACATCCTCGAAGGCGATGCCGGTGACCCGCACCCGGGCCGGCCCCACCTCGAACACCTCGGCGGCGGCGGTGACCGCCAGCGAGCAGTAGGCGGCACCGGGCAGTACCACGCGGTCGTGCACCCGGTGGTCAGCCAGCCAGGGGATGACCGCGGTCCCGGCGTCGGCCCGCCAGACGTGGCGCAGATGCTGCCCGGGCACCACCAGGTGCTCCCCGGGCAGCGACCGGTCCACGGCCTCCCGGCCGTCGAGCGCCGCCGGACCGCCACGGCCACCGGCGGCCGACGGAGCCGCCGACGGAGCCTCGCGGTCCGCCCAGTGGCGCCGACGGTCGAAGGAGATCGTCGGCAGGTCCACGAGGTCGCCGGTCGGGTAGAGCACGGACCAGTCCACCGGAACTCCCGCGCAGTGCGCGGTCGCGAGACTGGTACGGAAAGCGGCCACGCCGTCCTCGTCGCGACGCAGCGTCGGCAGTACCACCGGCTCCCGCCCGGCCGCGGCGAGGATGTCGGTGACCGACCGGGTGACGACCGGATGCGGGGAGATCTCCACGAAGACCCGGTGCCCGTCGGCCGCGGCCGCGGTCACGGCGTCGCTGAAGCGCACGGTACGGCGCAGGTTCGCACACCAGTAGGCGGCATCGAGCTCGTGCTTCCCCCGCGGGTCCTCCGCCGCGGTCGAGTAGAAGCGGACCTCGGCCGGCCGGGGGCGCAGTTCGGCCAGTTCCGCGGTGAGGTCGGCGAGCAGCGGGTCGACCTGGGGTGAGTGCGAGGCGACGTCCACCGCGATCTGATGGGCCGCCAGGCCACGCGCGGTCCAGTCGGTGACCAGATCCCTGATCCTGTCCGCGGCGCCGGAGACGACGGTGGAGCCGGGAGCCGCCAGGACCGCGACAGCGACCTCGCCGCTCGCGCCGGCCGCGGCGAGCCCGGCCTCGGTCGCGTACCGGTCCAGGCCGACGGTGGCCATCGCGCCGAGGCCGGCCACCCGGGTGAGCAGACGGGAACGGCGGCAGATCACCCGGACACCGTCGGCCAGGGTCAGCGCGCCGGCGACGACAGCCGCGGCCGTCTCCCCCATCGAATGACCGATGACCGCCGCGGGCTCGACACCATGGGCGCGCCACAGCGCGGCCAGCCCGATCTGTACCGCGAAGAGCAGGGGCTGCACCCGGTCGCACCCGGTGACCGCCTCCCGGCGGCGCAGCACCTCCAGCACCGAGAAACCGGCCTCGGCGGCGATGAGAGGGTCGACCTCGACCAACGCGGCCGAGAACACCGGCTCCGCGTCCAGCAGGTCGGCCCCCATGCCCGCCCACTGCGAGCCCTGGCCGGAGAACACCCACACCGTGCCGCGCCGCACGCCCCGGGCGGCGGCCCCGGAGACGACGTTGGGGACCAACCGGCCGTCCGCGTAGGCGCGCAGGTCCCGGATCAGGTCCTTCCGCGAGGCTGCCACGACAGCCAGCCGGCCGTTCCCGGGGGACCGCCTGCGCGCCGAGGTGTAGGCGACGTCCCGCAGACCCGCGCCCCGGGCAGGCGCGCCGGCACCGGCCGCGGGATCACCTCCGGTGGCCGCGTCATCTCCGGGCTCGCGCTCCAGCCAGTCCGCGAGCCGCGCCGCGGCGGCGGGCAGCACCGCGGGCGACCCGGCGGGCACCAGGACCACCTCCGGCCCGCGGGCCCCGCGGGCCCGGACGGCCGACGACCGGCCGTCGACCCGGCCGGACTCGTGTTCGGCCCGTGCCGGAGTACGCGCGGCTGGAATCGGGGGACGACTCACCCCGGCCGTGGCCTGTTCGAGCACCAGGTGCGCGTTCGTCCCGGAGAACCCGAACGAGGAAACGGCGGCCAGCCGCGACGGTGCGGCGCCAGGCCAGTCGGTCAGCCCGGTGGGCACGAAGAACCGCGACCCGTCAGCGTCGATCGCCGGGTTCCACCGGATGAAGTGCAGGTTCGCCGGTATCTGGCCGTGCCGCAGGCACAGCACCGCCTTGATCAGGCCGGCGACACCCGCCGCGGGCTCCAGGTGCCCCAGGTTCGTCTTCACCGAACCGAGCGCGCACCGCGCGCCATCGGTGCCGTAGGCGCGACTCAGTGCGGCGAACTCGACGGGGTCGCCGACCTTCGTGCCGGTGCCGTGCGCCTCCACCAGCCCGACCTCGGCCGGGTCGACCTCGGCGCGCCGCAGCGCGGCGGCCGCCACCTCGTACTGGGCCTGCGCGGAGGGAACGGTCAGCCCGTCGGTGTGGCCGTCCTGGTTCACCGCCGACCCGCGGATCACGGCCAGGACTCGGTCACCGTCGCGGTTGGCGTCGGCAAGCCGCTTCAGGACGACGACTCCGCAACCTTCGCCGCGGACGAACCCGTCCGCGGCGGCGTCGAAGGTGTGGCAGCGGCTCGTCGGCGAGAGCATGCCCATCCGGACGAACGACTTGGTCACCCGGGGCCACAGCATGAGAGTCACCCCGCCCGCGAGCGCCACCGTGCACTCCCCGGACCGCAGGCTCTGGCAGGCGAGATGCACGGCGACCAGCGACGACGAGCAGGCGGTGTCCACCGACATGCTGGGCCCGCGCAGGCCGAGCAGGTAGGAGATCCGGCCGCCCGCCACGCAGATCCCGTTGGTGAGGACCGAGCCCTCGAGCTCGTCCGGGTGCCCGGCCAGCCGATCCATGTAGTCGGTGTAGCTGAGCCCGGTGAACACGCCCGTCGGCGTGGCCTCGAGCCGGTCGGCCGGGAGACCGGCGTTGTCCAGAGCCTCCCAGGCGACCTCGAGCAGCAGCCGGTGCTGCGGGTCGAGGACGGCGGCCTCCCGATGTGAGACGCCGAAGAAGTCGGCGTCGAAACCGGACACGTCCTCGAGGTAACCGCCCTGGCGGGGAACGGAGCGGCCCGCCGCGGTCAGGACAGGGTCGACGAACGCGTCGGCCTCCCACCTGCCCGCAGGTGGATCGCCGACCGCGTCCCGTTCCTCCACCAGGAGCCGCCAGAGTGCGGCCGGCGAATCCACGCCGCCCGGAAGGCGGCACCCCATCCCCACGATCGCTATGTCATCCCGTTTGACGCAGGATTCCTTGTCGGCGGCCGTGGTATTCGACCACGCGTCGGCAAATGCGCTCATTCTCGGTCGGTCCGTGCCTCTCTGCAGATGTACGGCCGAATCGGCAGCGCGGCCCCGGTCGCGCGCGGAACGGCCAGTCGAGATCCCAGGCCGATCTCAGCAGGTGTTCAGGTCTTCAGATGTTCAGATGTTCAGGAACCATCGTCAGGAAGCATCGGCGGAACTCATGAGGATCACGCTCTTCAGGCCGCCGATCTGGTAGGTGAAGCTCAGCGCGTGATCGAACCGCAACGGCCGCGGCCGCGTTCCCGGAATCGGGTCGAAAGGCAGGCCCTCGATCGGCTGCTCACAGTTCGCGGTGGGGCACGCCAGGCTTTTCTCCATCATGAGGAGAGTCAACGCCAGGCCGAGGTTTCCGGACTGGGCCCCGCTGTGCCCGAAACACGCCTCCTGCGAGCTGAGAAGAACCGACGGGACCGCCGGCCCGTACAGTTCCCGGACGGCGTTCGCCTCGGTGTTCGTGACGTTCATGTCACCGTCGCTGCCACCGTTGATGTACGGGATCTGGTCGATGCTCCAGCGGTCCCCGAGACACTTGCGCACCGCGGCGACCAGTGAGGCGCCCGAGTCGTCCAGCGACAGCGGGCTGGCCAGGCCGTCACGTGTGGTGGCCTGCGCGATCAGGCGCCCGTAGACGTGTGCTCCGCGCCACTCGGCGTGCCGGCGGCTCTCCAGGACCACGGTGACCGAGCCCTCGCCGAAGTTCACGCAGTCGGCGCGGACGTCGTAGGGGCGCATCGGCCGGTCCATCGACGGCAGCGTCTCGGGCAGGGTGTCCGCGCCGGGCTGCGGGCCGCCGCGCGTCGCGGCGAGCAGAAGCCGCTGCGCGTTGCGCATCAGGTCCATGCTGAACGCGTCGACACCGGTGACGACCGCGATGTCGACCTCCCCGGCGGCGATCATCCGCAGGGCGTTGCCGAGCTGGATGGTGGAGGAGGAACAGCCACAGGAAACCGTGAAGCTCGGGCCCGTCGACCGGGCGATCGACGCCTGCAGGAGCGTGACGTCGTACGAGGTGATGCCGAGCTGGGCCCGGATGAACAACGCGGTCGCGGCGTCCGCGGAAAGCGTCTCGGGTGTCGCCTCCTGCAGGGCCCGGTATGGGTCGATGTTGTCGTCGAGCCCCCCTCGCCCAGTGAGGATCGCGGCGTGCTGCAGGGCGCCCGCACGAAAATCGATCTTCGCGTCCGAACACGCCTCCACGAAGGAGATCAGCCCGAAGCGGTGCGACTTGGTGAGCTGCGTCGAGTACAGATTGGGAATCTCCGGCAGCCGCTCCTCGAACATCTCCGGTGTCAGGTCGACCCGACCGTGGTAAATACCGTCCTTGACCAGGCAGGAACGCCCGTTCGACGCGATGTCCCAGACCTCCTCGGCGGTGAGGGCCGGACCGTCTTCGCCGGGGAGGCAGAAGCCCATTCCGGTGACAAGGACGTCCCGCTCGCCACGGTCAGCCGGCTGTGCGCTCACTTCGTCCACTCAGGTCTCCAACATGGTCGGCATCTTGACACACAAGATCGCGCACCGTCAGGGAGAAGTCACGATTTCGGTCATAGTGTTCTTTATCTGGTCGAAGCGACGCGGACGTCTCGCCATTGGTACAGGTGCTCCGGCCGGCCGGGCCGCCCGTACCGTTGCGTCCGGCTCGTAAGCCGCTGATCGGTAAGACGCTCCAGGTATCGACGCGCCGTCACCCTGGACAGGCCCACAGCGCTGGCGATCTCGTCCGCCGACATCGGCCCGGCCGCCTGCCGGAGGTAGGCGACAACCGCGTCGAGAGTCGCGATCGACGTGCCCTTGGGCTGCTCAGGCCACAGGGTGGTTCCGGGCCGCAGCGCCGCGAGGGCCGCGTCCACCTCACGCTGGCCGATCGGGCCGGTGCGCCCCAGCATGAGCTCGCTGCGGAACGCCGCGTAGCACTCGAGCCGGCTCCGGAACGCGGCGAAACCGAAGGGCTTCACCAGATACTGGACGGCCCCGTAGGCCACCGCCGTGCGCACGGTCGCGACGTCCCGGGACGCCGTGACGGCGATGATGTCCGGCACGGCCCCCCGGCACCGCAGCGTGCGACACACGTCGAAGCCCGTCATGTCCGGCAGGGTGAGATCAAGCAGCACGAGATCGTGGTCGTCACGGGTGAGCTGCCGCAGGCACTGGGCGCCGGTGTGGGTCACCCCGCTGACGGTGAAGCCGGCGAGCTTCTCCACATAGACGCTGTGGGCCTCAGCGGTCATCGGGTCGGCTTCGACGATCAGCGTGCGAATCCGGCCGTCGGGCATACGCTCACGCTCCAGGTGCAGGCGTCGGACATCGGGCATCGGGCGGGGAGCGCCGCCCTCACGGCGGGAACCTGGACGGCTCCCGCCGGATGCGGCCGCGCGGAGGCTCAGGAAGCGGTGGTGCCGTCAGAAGACACGTCCGACGTCCTCACGGATGATCGTGGACATGCTGTGCTCGGCCAGGGCCGCGATCGTCATGGATGGGTTACAGGCACCGGTGGAGCCCGGGATCCGCGACCCGTCGAGTACGTAGAGGCCCTTGTGCCCGATGATCCGGCCGTACAGGTCGACCGCCGATCCCATCGGCACCCCGCCCAGGGCGTGCCATGTCGAGTTCGCCTGGGCGTTCGTGTCGATCATCAGCCCGCCACCCGCGGCGGCGATCGCCTGCATCCGGGCGGCGATCTGGGTCTGGAGCGCGGCGTCACCGGTCGCCGGCCAGGTGAGCCTGGCGTCGTCCGTGTTCGGGTCGTAGGCCCACGTGCCGGCGGCGTCGACGATCCCGAAACCGACGACCGTCATCAGCTTCACGCCGCCGGTGTCGGCGGGCGCACCCGCATGGATGATGGTGGCCGGAATCGGCCCCTGTGTGTCCCGGCCGCCCACGCACGCCGGGCCGCCCTGCCGGGTGCCGGGATCACCGTTCATGCCGACCCAGGCGTAGATCCGATCACCGTTGTTTCCCCACTTCGTGCCGATGGCGTCGGGGAGGTCGGGCACCAGCCCCTTGGCTCGCGCCTTGACCAGGAGCCGCGTGGTACCGGCGGAACCGGCGTTGAGGAACACCGCGTCCGCGGTGATCCGCTTCCTCTCCTGCACGGTGCCGCCGGTGTCGATGCGGTCGACGGAGAGCACCCAGCGGCCGTCCGGGTCCATCTGGACGTCCCGCACCACGTGCAGTGGGCTTACCCGTACCCGGCCCGTGGCCTCGGCCGAGGCGAGGTAGGTGACGTCGATCGAGTGCTTGCCGCCGTTGTTGACGCCGAAGACGATGTCGCTGGTGGTGTAGGTCGGCTCGTACTGACCGGTGAGCTCACCCCGGACGTAGCTCCAGTCGACCGGCAGCGGAACCCGGAACGGCTCCAGACCGCTGTTGGCGGCCACGTCCAGAAAGAGCCGGGACGACCGGTACTGATCCGCGTTCAGCACGTCGTTCGGCACCGTGGAGACGCCCAGCATGGTGGCGACGGTGGGGTAGGCCCACTGGTTCAGGTCGCGGTAGAGACTCGCGGCCTCCGGGATGGAGGCCGCGAAGTTCTGGCTGGTCGGCTGCAGTGTCATCCCGTGGTACACCAGCGAGCCGCCACCGACGCCGGCACCGCAGTTGACCGTTATGCCGTCGCCCGGCAGGCTCTCGATCACCCCGGTGTAGGGCGTCCAGGTCTTGTCCACGCCCGGGGTCGTGCTGTGGTCGGTCAGCCAGGCGGACCGGTTGTCGATGTTCGCCCAGCGGCAGAAGGTCGTCGCGTTCGGCCCCGTCGGCCACCGCAGGCCACGTTCCAGAACAAGAGTGGGCACGCCGGCCTGTGCCAGCCGCAGCGCGGTCACGCCGCCGCCGAATCCGCTGCCGATGACGACGGCCCGCTCCCGCTGCTCGGTGACGGCCGCGTCCGGCGGGGCTGTGGCGGCCCGTGCCCGTCCGCTGCCAGGGCCGGCCGCCAGCCCACCAGTCGCAGCCGCGCCAAGCGCCACTGTGCCGAGGATCCTCCGGCGGGTCAGCCCCGGGCCGGATTCCAGGGGTGTGGAAGCGTTGTCAGACATGGTGTCTCCATCTCTTCCGTCGCACTACGAAAGGCCGCCGCCCCGTATCGGCGGTGCGATGTATGGATCCAAGGGAACGCAGTGGTTCGGCCGGTTCCGGGCCTGCCGGCGCGCCGAACAGAGGCCACTCGGCGCCCCTGAGGACCTATGGCACACAGAAATCAGTTGGACGTTTTTCGCGCAGGCACAGGGCCGCCTGAACCTCCCCATCCAGCGGCGCGAAAAAGGATGCGTCAGCTCACGACACCGGTGCGCGGCGCGGTGCAATGCGGAAAATGGACAGCAACCACTGCCCGGACAGGCGATTCGAAGTTCCCAGCGCCGGCGCGACGCGCTCGCGATCTTCGATATTCGCCCGCGCCACGAAACCCGCCGCAGGAAAAATCACCACGCGGACACAACACCATGCGACTCAGGCGGTCACGCATGAGCACAGGCAGCGTAACTACCCCGGACGACCTCCGCGAAAAATCAACACCCGCTCATCCGTGGCAACACTCCACCTCGAACCACCGCCGGATACCGGTCGCACCGCCCCCGCGATGCGATCCATGCCGGCCAGCACAGGATCGTGCATATCGCCCGCGCCCCGTCCCACCTCTCCCTTCGGACACAGACGACGCCGGCGCGGCTGTCGCTCTCCGAATTACCGACCCGGTCGTCCATGCCACCTCCAGCACTCGACTCCGGGATGGCGCCCAGTATTGTGAGCGATCACTTTTCTGTCAACTGGTCGACCTACGAGCATGCATTTCCGCAGTTGGTCGGCCGATTCCGGACCGCTTGAAGATCCATACCCGGCTCACGTTCGGCACGCGCGACGAGCGGGATGCCGGCACAGGTCATACCCGCGGGTGACACGGATGGCCGACCAGCCGATGGTCGCCCTTCTTCGCGATGACCGAGGTCAGGGATGTGGCCGCCGAGCACCCGCCACATTCGCGGGGCAGCTGGTGGCCCATGCCGTCGAAGATCACCGACTTCGCGTCAGGCGCGGCCGCAGCCACGTCGGGCCCGCCGCACCCGGAGCAGCCGGCACCACGCGGCACAGCGTGGGCACCGTCAACGGCGAGGCCGGCGAGCGCACCACCACCGAGATAAGTGCTCGCTCATTCACTAAGGTCCAGTCACGCCAGGTCGGCTCTCATGACGGAGTTCGGTCTCCTCACGCCCGTCCTGTCACTTGTGCCGGGAACGCATCCCGGCTGGGAACGGGACGGCGGGTCCGATGACGTGCGCCGGATCGCGGAGGCGGCGGACAGCCTCGGCCACGACTACCTCCCCGGTTCGCCGCCGGACCGCAGATGGCGCATCTCGTCGGTGCGGTTGACCCGGCCCCGCTCGAACTCCGTCCCGCACCTGGAGTCCGATCTCGGCGTCACTCTCGACAGCGACACCCTGTCCCCGGTTTCGCAACGGCAGTAGCAGGAGGTTATCCAGCAGGGCGTCGAGATGCCTGGGGACGCCCGCCGGTACGGCGCGCGTCGTCCCACGGGTGGTCGCCCCAGGTACCCGTTTCGCAATGGCGCACGAGCCTGGCGAGATAGTAGCGCCACAGATCAGTCACAGCGGGACCAAGAAGTTCCGGAAGGTTCTCGTGCCGCAACTTGACGCGTGTCCCCCCCTCCACGGAGACCCAGCCGATGTCCACCACGGACGGCTCCGGAAGACACTCCTCGAAGCGAGGAAATGGGTCGTCCTGCGAGGGTTCTGTCAACCTCCGGTAATCCCAGGAGGTGACGACGCCACCGATGCCGAAGGCAGCCTTTCCCGCAATACCGAGACCGTCCTCACCGGAAGCGGCCCGCCCATGAGGGTGCCGACCTCCACCGGGCCGACCCGGACGCGGAAACTCACCTCGGATACCTCGGTCCACTCGGCCGTGGGCGGCGGCGGCTCGTTGTTGTGCAGCTCGACCCGCACGGCGAGCGGACCGTAGTTCGTCCCCGTGACTATCCTCAGTCCCCCATCGCTGACGGCAACGAGACCGTCGCCGGCGGAGGCAGCGGTGATCACCGGCGAGTTCCCGCCGTACACGAGGAACTGGTGATGGTCGGCGGTGACGGTGAACTCGCTGCGTCGCATATCAGGCCTTCCAGGTGACGGGTTCAAGCGGCACTGGCACCGAAGGGCTGGACGGCGGGCCCGGCCAACAGGGTTGCCCACGAGGCGGAGCACCTCGGTGCCGGCCTACCGGCTGCCGGCGCGGGCACCGGCGCGGGCCGAACGCAGGCGGACCCAGGCCTTCCCCCTGCGAATTCTCGCGCCGGGCGGGATCGGCGCCCGGAGTGGTCGCCAGTACACCGCGCTCTTCCCTTCGGCTCGATCACGCGGGGTGGTGATGGCCTCGGTTCCGGGGGTGCCGAGAGCTATACAGTGGCTGGCACTCAGCTAGGTCGAGTGCCAACCTCCGGAGCGACGGGTGCCTGGGCCACGCGAGCCCATCGTCTTCGTTGTCAGGCACCCGCCGGCGGCCGGCACTCCTCCGCATGGCCCAAGCCCAGGAGGAAACACCCCATATGCCGAAGATCATTGCCTTCGACGAAGAGGCACGGCGCGGCCTGGAGCGCGGCATGAACCAGCTGGCCGACGCGGTCAAGGTCACGCTCGGCCCCAAGGGTCGCAACGTCGTCCTCGAGAGCAGGTTCGGCGTCCCCACCATCACCAACGACGGCGTGAGCATCGCCCGGGAGATCGAGCTCGAGGACCCGTACGAGAAGATCGGCGCGGAACTCGTCAAGGAAGTCGCGAAGAAGACCAACGACGTCGCGGGTGACGGCACCACCACCGCGACCATTCTCGCCCAGGCTCTCATCCGCGAGGGCCTGCGTAATGTCGCCGCCGGCGCGAACCCGATCGCCCTGAAGAAGGGCATCGAAACCGCCGCCGCAGCCGTCTGCGC
>NZ_CASGGV010000032.1:0-14969 GCF_949319125.1 Frankia sp. Hr75.2
GCCGGGGCCCGCGGGGGGGGGCCACCGCGGGGGGGCGGCCCCCACCGGCCGACGAGCCGGCCGCCACGGTGTGCGCGGCGTCGCCGTAAGGGTACGAGCTGCTCCCCCAACCGCCCTGGTACCCCGCGCCGGCCGGCTCCCCGGTGGACGTCGCGCCTGTGGACGTCGGCCCGGTGGGTGGCGGCGCCGTGGTGGGTGGCGGTGTTCCGTGGCCGCCGCGGGAGATCAGGGTGTCGTCCGCCGAGCCGCCATGGTGGCCGATCGCCGTGGCGTCGGGGTCGGCGGCGGGCGGCTGTCCCGTCCGATCGGGCCATGAGGTGTAGCCCAGGCTGGAGGCGCTGACGCCGGCGGCCGCTCCCCCGAACACCGCCCCGCCGGGGGGAACCGGCCCGCTGGACGTGTCGCCGTCACCGGCGGCCGGCCCGCCGGTCGACGCCACGGCGCCGGGCGGCACTGACCCGACCGGCGGCACTGACCCGACCGGCGGCACTGATCCGACCGGCGGGACCGGGCGCAGGGGCGGGACAGAGCTCAGCGGCGGCGTGGAGAGGATCGGCGGGCTGCTGTCCGGCGGCCGGATGACCGAGGTGACCTCCTCGCGGGAGGACTGGGCGGCCAGCCGCGCGGCGATCAGCGCCGCGCCCGTCGCGATGTCGTCGTCCGAGCCGTACTCCCACCGGCCGACGCTCGGGAACGCCGCCCGCATCTGGGCGGCGACGATCGGCATCCGCGCCGCACCGCCGTAGAGGAGCACGGAGGAGAGATCCTCGGGGGTCGCCTCACCCGTTCGGAGGGTCCGCCGGAACGCCCGGACCGTGTCGTCGACGACCGGCGCGACGAGGATCTCAAGATCCGCGCGGCGCAGCACCACCGATGTCGAGGGCAGGCCGGGGAGCGCGAGGGCGACCTCGATCTCGTCCTCCTCCGCGAGGTACTCCTTCGCCTGGGCGCACTCCTCACGCAGCCGGGCGAGTGCCGCGGTGACCGCGGGATCGGAGCGGTCGAGCCGCTCCCGGCCGGCGCCGGCCTCGGCCAGCACCCGCTCGACCAGCAGCTCGTCGAAGTCGGCCCCGCCGGCGTGGTTCACCCCGACCGATGTGCCCAGCTGCTGGAACCCGAACGGGCTGAACGACAGCACCGCCGCGTCGAAGTGCCCGGCGCCGAAGTCGTAGACGCCGACGAGGTCGACCGTGCGGGTCCCCGAGCGGCGGGCGAGCAGGGTGCCGATCGCGTCGGCGGCCGCGCAGGTCGCGACGGGTGCAGAGACGTCCGAGAGCTGGCTGACGGCGGAGGCGAACACCTCGCGGCGGTGCGCGGGCCAGAAGGCGGGATGCGCGACGACGATCTGCTCGGCCTCCTCCCCCCGGGCCGCGACGATCTGCCCGACCAGGTGGCCGACCAGCCGGGCGAGCAGCCCGTCCGGGCTGTACGCGGCGCCGCCGACCAGCAGGTGGCCGGGCTCGCCGAGCCGGCGCAGGAACCCCCGGGCAGCCCGGTCGGGATCGGTGCGGGCCCGCCTTTCAGCCGAGCGCCCGAACAGCACACCGCCCGTCTGGGGCATGTACAGGACGGACGGCACGGCTCGGGCGCCGCCCAGGGTCAGCACGGCGGGCCAGCCCCCGTCCGTGGCGGCGACGACTGTGGTAGCCGATCCGACGTCGATGCCAAGCTGGTAACCCACTGGTCCTCCGGGTGTGCTCGTTCGCCGCCCGCCACGGCAGGCGATGCACGCCGCGCGGTCCCCCGACCCGCCCCGATGCCACCCGACACCGTCAGAGCTCAAAACGGGTCGTTTAACTGTCAACGAAACAGGCCGACCGGCACATCGTAGGCGTACAGACCGACTTTTCCCTATCCGGTACCGGACATCGGCGCGGAGCCCCGCGCCGATGCCGGAAACGCCTTCCACCGCAGCTCAGAACCGCTCGTGTCGACCGGTCGGGCGCTGCCTCGGCGGCCGCTCGGGCTAACCGGACTCGAATGCCCTGAGGATCGCGTCGGCGGCGAGCGTCGGCGTCAGCTCGCCGTCCTCGACCTGGCGTTCCAGGCCGCCGGTCAGGTTCGCGACCCGCGGGTCGTCGTGCAGGCGGGACAGCAGGCGATCGTGCACCATCGCCCACATCCAGTCGACCTGCTGGCGGCGGCGGCGGGCGGCGAGCTCGCCGGAGGCGTCGAGGGTGTCCTGGTGTTTGAGGACCTGCCCCCAGACCGTGTCCAGGCCGGTGCGTTCCGCGGCGCTGCAGGTCAGCACCGGGGTCTGCCACTCCCGCGCGCCGCCCTGTAACAGCCGGATCGCCCCGGCCAGCTCACGCGCGGCGCGGCGCGCGTCGAGCTCGTGCGGCCCGTCCGCCTTGTTGACGGCGATGACGTCCGCCAGCTCCAGGACGCCCTTCTTGATGCCCTGAAGCTGGTCGCCCGTCCGGGCCAGGGTCAGGAACAGGAAGGTGTCGACCATGTCGGCGACCGTGGTCTCGGACTGGCCGACCCCGACCGTCTCGACAAGCACCACGTCGTACCCGGCGGCCTCCATGATGACCATGGCCTCGCGGGTGGCCTTGGCGACGCCGCCGAGGGTCCCCGCGGTCGGTGAGGGCCGGATGAACGCGGCCGGGTCGGCGGACAGGGCCTCCATCCGGGTCTTGTCGCCGAGGATGCTCCCGCCCGTGCGGGTGGACGACGGGTCGACCGCGAGCACCGCCACCTGGTGCCCGGCCGCGGTGAGCGTCGTGCCGAGCGCGTCGATGAACGTCGACTTGCCGACCCCGGGGACGCCGGTGATCCCGACCCTGCGGGCCTTCCCCGCGTGCGGGAGCAGGGTCACCAGCAGCTGCTGGGCCGCCTCCCGGTGGTCGGCCCGGGTCGACTCGACCAGTGTGATGGCGCGCGCGACCCACATCCGCGACGACGCGAGGACACCGTCGACGTACGCGGCGACGTCGACGGGCCGGCGGGCCAGTGCGGTCAAGGCGCCGTGGTGTGGCCGAGCTGGTCGGACAGCGTGGCCAGCAGCTCGATCGCCGCGTCCGCGATGACCGTGCCAGGCGGGAAGATCGCGGCGGCACCGGCGGCGCGCAGGGCGTCGAAGTCCTGCGGCGGGATGACCCCACCGACGACGACGAGGATGTCGTCGCGCTCGAGCGCCGCCAGCTCCTCCTTCAGCGCCGGGACCAGCGTGAGGTGCCCGGCGGCGAGCGAGGACACGCCGATGATCTGGACGTCCGCCTCGACGGCCTGGCGGGCCACCTCGGCGGGCGTCTGGAACAGCGGGCCGACGTCCACGTCGAAGCCGATGTCGGCGAAGGCCGTGGCGATCACCTTCTGGCCACGGTCGTGCCCGTCCTGGCCCATCTTCGCGACGAGGATCCGTGGGCGCCGGCCCTCGGCCCGCTCGAAGGCCGCCGCGGCCTCGCGGGCGGCGACGATGTTGCCGGCCGGCCCGGCCTCATCCCGGTACACACCCGAGATCGTACGGATCTGACCGGAGTGCCGCCCGTACACCTTCTCCAGGGCGTCGGAGATCTCACCCACGGTCGCCTTGGCGCGGGCGGCGTCGACTGCCAGCGCGAGCAGGTTGTGCCCCAGGTCGGACGGCCGGCTGCCGTCGCGGGCCGCGTCGGCCGCGGCGGTCAGCGCGTGCAGCGCCGACTCGACGGCGGCGGTGTCACGCTCCTCGCGCAGCCGGCGCAGCTTCTCGATCTGACCAACCCGGACCGCCGAGTTGTCGACCTTCAGGACGTCGATGGCCTCGTCCGCGTCCACCCGGTACTTGTTGACCCCGACGAGCGGCTGGCGTCCGGCGTCGATGCGGGCCTGGGTGCGTGCCGCCGCCTCCTCGATGCGCATCTTCGGGATGCCGGCGTCGATCGCCTGCGCCATCCCGCCGGTCGACTCGACCTCGGTGATGTGCGCCCAGGCCTTGCGGGCCAGGTCGTAGGTGAGCCGCTCGACATAGTGGCTGCCGCCCCACGGGTCGACGACCCGGGTGGTACCGGACTCCTGCTGGAGCAGCAGCTGGGTGTTGCGCGCGATGCGGGCGGAGAAGTCGGTGGGCAGCGCCAGCGCCTCGTCGAGGGCGTTGGTGTGCAGTGACTGGGTGTGCCCCTGGGTGGCGGCCATCGCCTCGACGCAGGTGCGCACGACGTTGTTGAAGACATCCTGGGCGGTCAGCGACCATCCGGAGGTCTGCGAGTGCGTCCGCAGCGACGTCGAACGGGCGCTGGTCGGGCCGAACTGGTTCACCAGCCGCGCCCACAGCAGGCGCGCCGCGCGCATCTTGGCGACTTCCATGAAGAAGTTCATGCCGATCGCCCAGAAGAACGACAGCCGGGGGGCGAAGGCGTCGATCTCCAGGCCGGCGCCCAGACCCGCCCGGATGTACTCGACGCCGTCCGCCAGCGTGTAGGCAAGCTCCAGGTCGGCGGTCGCGCCCGCCTCCTGCATGTGGTAGCCGGAGATGGAGATCGAGTTGAATCGCGGCATCCGCTTCGAGGTGTACGCGAAGATGTCCGAGATGATCTGCATCGACGGCTGCGGCGGGTAGATGTAGGTGTTGCGGACCATGAACTCTTTGAGGATGTCGTTCTGGATGGTGCCGGCGAGCTGCTCCGGTGCCACCCCCTGTTCCTCGGCGGCGACGATGTACAGCGCCAGGACCGGCAGCACCGCGCCGTTCATGGTCATCGACACGCTCATCCGGTCCAGCGGGATGCCGTCGAAGAGCTGGCGCATGTCGTAGATCGAGTCGATGGCCACGCCGGCCATGCCCACGTCGCCGGTGACCCGCGGGTGGTCGCTGTCGTACCCGCGGTGGGTCGGCAGGTCGAAGGCCACCGAGAGGCCCTTCTGGCCGGCGGCCAGGTTGCGCCGGTAGAAGGCGTTCGACTCGGCCGCGGTGGAGAACCCCGCGTACTGGCGGATCGTCCACGGCTGGGTCACGTACATCGCCGGGTACGGGCCGCGCAGGTAGGGGGCGATGCCCGGGTAGGTGCCGAGGAAGTCCAGGCCGGCCGTGTCGGCCGCGGTGTACAGCGGCTTCACCGCGATGCCCTCGGGGGTGTCCCAGGTCAGCGCGTCGGCGTCCTTGCCGGTGGCCTGCTCGAGCGCGACCCGCCACTGGGCCTCGTCGGCGTCCGCGCCGCTGGGTGCTCCGAGCGCGATCTCGGCGAAGTCGGGGATCGATGACATCAGGCCACTCCCGCCTCTGCGAGGGTCGTCCGCAGCACCTCGACGGCGTTGCAGCCGGTGAAGACGTACCCGCTCACGCCCGCCGCGGCGTCGGTCTCCGCGCGCGAGCCGGCCTTGCCGGCCAGCCAGATCCGCGTGGCCCCCGCCGCGTGCAGCGCCTCGGCCACCGGGGCCGCCCACTCGGCGTACACCTTGTCCCCCGAGCACAGGCAGGCGACCTTCGCGCCGGACGCGGTGAACGCGGCCGCGATCGCGGCCGGATCCGTGCCCGGGCCCGAGTCGGGCGTGGCCAGGCCGCCGGCCTGGAACAGGTTCGCGGCGAAGGTCGCGCGGGCGGTGAACGCCGAGGCCCCGCCGATCGTGGCCAGGAAGACCGCGGGCCGGGCGCCGGTGGCGGCGGCGTGCGCGTCCGACCGGGCGCGCAGCGCCTCGTAATCCTGGTCGTAGGTGACGGTCGGCAGCCCGTGGCCGCCACCGGCCTCGGTCGTGCCGGTCGCGGCCGTGGCGCCGGACGGGCCGGCCTCCGCCGGGGCGGGCGGCCGATCGGGGAGCTTCTCACCCAGGTTGGGGAACTCGCTGACACCGGTCAGCGGATCACGCCGGTGCGCGATCGCGTCCGCACGGGCCGCCCAGGTCACGGCGAGGCGGGTCCGCAGCGAGCCGTCCGCCAGCGTGGCCGAGATCCCTCCGGCACGCTCGATCTCAGTGAAGACCGCCCACGCCGCCTCAGCAAGGGAGTCGGTGAGCGACTCGACGTACCAGGAGCCCCCGGCCGGGTCGATCACCCGGATCAGGCTCGCCTCCTCCTGCAGCAGCGTCTGCGTGTTCCGCGCGATCCGACGGGCGAAGTCGTCGGCGAGCCCGAGCCTGATGTCGAAGGGCAGCACGGTGACCGCGTCCGCGCCGCCGACCCCCGCCGCGAAGCAGGCCACGGTGGTGCGGAGCATGTTCACCCAGGGGTCACGGCGGGACATCATCGCGGACGAGGTGACCGCGTGCTGGCGCTGCACCCGCTCCGCGGGCGCGGCACCGCACACCTCCGCCACCCGGGCCCACAGCCGCCGCGCCGCCCGCAGCTTGGCGATCGACAGGAACTGGTCGGCGCTCACCGCGTAGCGGAACTCGAGCTGGCCGAGGGCCTCGGCCACGCCCAGCCCGGCGTCGGTCAGCTCGCGCAGGTAGGCCACACCTGTCGCCAACGAGGCGCCGAGCTCCTCGGCGTCGCTCCCGCCGGCGTCGTGGTACGGCCGGGCGTCGACGACCAGCGTCCGCAGGCGTGGGTACTCGGCGGCGACGCGCGGGGCGAGCACGCGGGCCACGCTGAAGTCCGGCGCCGCCCCGGTGCGCGCCGCGAGCCCCAGCGGGTCCGCGCCGAGCACGCCGGTGAGCTGGGACGCCGGAACACCCCGCTCGTCGGCCAGCGCCAGGAACGCGGCGGCCGCCTCCCCGGTGAGCGCGCCCGCGTCCAGGACGACCGGAGCGAGGTCGAGGTAGACATCCCGCAGGACCTCGGCGAGCCCGTCGAGAGGCAGGCCCGCCGGACCGAGCCGCAGCCACAGCGAGGTGACGCCGTTCTCCAGGTCGGCGAGCACCACCTGACCGCCGGCCTTCGGGTCGGGGTGTGCGTGCAGCGCACGGACGTCCCAGCCGTCGGTGTTGGCGCCCTGTGGCCGGCCGCCGCGGACGAACGGCGCCAGCCCCGGCAGGCCCGCACCGGTCGCGCCGGCGGCGTCCGCCGCGTCGTAGAGCGGACGGATGCGGATGCCCTCGTAGGTCGAGGTCGCGATCAGCTCCTCGGCCTCACCCGGAGCGGTGTCCTCGCCCGCAACCCCCGACTTTCGCAGCACCCCGAGGACCAGCCGCCGCCAGTCGTCCCTCGTCGAGTCCGGAAAATCGGCGGCGAGCGCCAGCTCCACCGGTGGAACGGTCATGGGACGGATCGTAGGGGCCCACGGCCCCACGAGCCCGGATTGTTCCTCCCGTCACAGCTTCCCGGGCCGGTCACGGGCCTGCCGCCAGCCATCCGGTGACCGCGGCGACGACCTTCGTCGGTGTACGAAGCACGTCGGCCCAGGTGACCCGCCGGACCCGCCATCCCAGGTCCAGCAGCTGGTTCTGCCGCTCGCGGTCCCGGTGAAGAGCCGACGGCAGCTCGTGGACGGCACCGCCGTCCGCCTCGACATCGAGCATCGCGCCGGGCCAGGCGAGGTCGAGCCGGGCCAGGACCCGCCCGGTACCGTCCGTGACGGGCCACTGGATGCGCGGCGGAGGCACACCGGCGTCGTGGAGCAGGAGCCGCAGGTGTGTCTCGAGCACGGACTCCGCCCGCCCGTCCGCGAGCGCCCAGTAGGAGGCCACCCGGCGGGCACCGGGGCGCTTCACGCAGGCCGCGATCACCCTGTCCAGCCCTGTCACCAGCCGGCGGCGCAACGCGGCGTCGATCATCGCGACCGCGTCCTCTCGTGAACCGGCCAGGACGAGGTCCGCGAGGGTCCGGTCCGGACCGGTGAGGGGGATTCCGTCGAGCTCGACCAGATCGCCGACCGCGACCGGCCCGAAGTGGCTGACCGTCCCCTCCATCTGCCTCCGGGAACCGTGCACCGGCAGCCGGAGGTGCACCGGCTCGTCTTCGGCGGGCCGCGGAAGCCCTTCGAAGCCCAGCAGCCGCCCAGCCGTCACGCCGCACGCCACCGCGCCGGGACGCGCCAGCAGCGCGGCGCGAACACGCAGCCGAAACGGCAACCGGGCCTTCGCGGTCGGGTCGGTGAAATCGGCGGCCGGCCAGGATGTCGCTCCGGCGGTAGCCGCCCCGGGGGTAGCCGCTCCGGAGGTGGCCGCTCCGGAGGTGGTCCACCGGCTCGGTACGGAGTCAGGCGGCGGCCCGTGATCAGACAGGCGACCGCCGACCTCGCCATCCGCGCTCAGCGTGGCGCCGGGGAGGACGTAGATGCCCTGCCGGGCGCGCAGCCAGATCCCCGAGCGCACCAGGTGTCTCAGGAGATCTGGCGTGAGGCCCACGCCGAGGGCCTGTCGGGTGGTGATCAACCCGTGCTGGCGGCGAGCGAGGCGCACAGCGCTTCCCAGGCCCTCATGGCTCCATGCACCTGACGCACCTGACGCACCTTTCGACACACGGGCACTTTCGCCCGAAGTACCGATGCCGTCCAGCGGGTAGAAAATTCTAATTCGTGAGCCTTCCGGGTTTTCCGGAGGGGAACTTCCTCGCCCTTCGGTAACCACCTCGCCCCTTCGGGGCTGAATCCCGGCCGATTTCGCCCCGAAAGGGCAAGAAAGCCGATAAATGGCGAGCAGTCGTGGCGGCTACCACACGCCTCCGAGCGATACTCAGAACACGCCTGGTTCACGGGCTACCGGCCACCCGGCGCGACCTCGATCGGCGATTACCCGCCACCGGACGCGATTTCGATCAGCGTCACCAGCCACCGGGCACGACCCCGTCAGCCGCGGATCAACAGGACCACAGCCACCACCAGACCGAGCACGATCACAGCAGCGCGCAGGGCTGACGCGGGAAGCCGTCGGGCGACCCGCGCGCCGAGGACCCCACCGGCCGCCGACGTCACGACAAGGATTCCAGCGTAGGCCCAGGACACCTGAGCGGTGACGAGGAAGACCACGACGCCGATCGCGTTCACACCGAACGAGAGCAGGGTCTTGAGGGCGTTCGTCCGCTGGAGCTCGTCGACCAGCAGGATTCCGAGAACACCGAGCAGAACCACACCGAGCCCGGCCCCGAAGTAGGAGCCGTACGCCCCCGCGATGAACACCCCGATCCGGGTCGGCCAGGTGACGGCTCCGACGGAGGGTTCGACGCCGACCAGCCCACCGAGCGCCCGCCGGTCCTCCGGCACGCCGAGTGGCGGGCCGAGTGGCGGGCCGGAGGTGGCCAGCTCGCGCCGGGCTCTCGGCCGCGCAGGTTCCGCGCCACCCGCCAGGGAGCTGCCCGCCACGCCCACCGGCGAGGTTTCGCCCGCCGCGGGCCGGGTGGTCCCCAGCGCGGCTGCCCGGCGGCGGGCGACGAGCGCGGCCAGCCTCGACTGCGCGGCCAGGAGGAGGCAGGCCACGATCACCAGGAACGGCACGGCGGACCGGAAGCCGTCCGACGGGGTCAGCAGCAGGACGACCGCGCCGACCAGGCCGCCGAGCATCGCCGGTGGGCCGAGCGCCTTCAACCTGGACGTCTGTCCGGCCAGTTCTCGCCGGTAGCCCAGGGCCCCGCCCGCGTACCCGGTGACGAGCCCGACCGAGGAGGTGATGTTGGCGGTGAGGGCGGGCAGGCCGGTGGCGAGCAGCGCCGGGAACGCGATCAGGGTGCCGCCGCCCGCCACGGCGTTCACGGCCCCCGCGAGCAGGCCGGCCCCGGCGACGAGAACAGCGTCGGCTGGTCCCACCTGTCCTCCGTCTGGTCGTGACGAGCCGCTGGTCCGCCGGAACGCCACCGGGCGCGCCGGGCTGGAAACGACAAAATCACGTTCGTCCGGACGGGTGGCCGCTGCCAGGAATTGCGGCCCAGGTCACGGTGGCCGAACATGGCCGAGGGAGCCGGCCCGGGCAGTCACCGATCACCGCGTTCCCGGCGACCGGCTATCGACTCCTGGCTCCCCCGACCAGCGACCGCGGGCCCGCGACGGTCAGAGGTCGAACTCCTCCGGGTTGATCCCCACCGCGAAGCACGCCTCGCGGACGATCGCCTGCTCGGTCTTGTCGAAGTTGCCGTCGGCGCCGCCGATGACGATGCCGATCTGGATCACGGCGCGGGCCTCGGTCGGCTTCTTCTTGACCTTCCCGATCTCCTGGAGGATCGAGACCTTGCCGAAGTCGAAGTCGGCCTGCAGCTTGCCCAGGTAGTCGTTGAACCTCCGCTGGAGGTCGTCGGCCGCGAAGTTCGACAGCACGTCGTTGCCGACGATCAGCGACGCGACCCGCTGCCGCTCGGCGGGGTCGACGCTGCCGTCCGACGCGGCCACGAGCGCGCACATCGCCATGCTCGCGTCGCGGAACGCGCCGCTCTTGAGATCGTTCTTCTTCGCGTTGAGCTGTCCCTGCATGCTCTGCGCGGACTGTCGTAGCTGGTTCCAGATCGGCACCTGTGCTCCTTTGCCGGTGGCGTGTCCGGTGTCACAAGGATCCCGGCGTCTTTCGCTCACGAAGGTCGCGGGGCCGTACGCACCCGACCGGAGTCGGGCGTGCCGGGTCGGTCCAGGCCCGGGACCGGGCCTGAACCAGACAAGACTCCCACGAGTGAACGCGCGGACCGCGGACGACGCTCCCCACCCGACCCGTCCGCACGATTCGGCCGCGTTCGGCCCCGGCGGGGGCACCCGGCCGGGGCCGTCAGCGGACCAGCACCGTCGTCCCGATCGCACCGATACCCGCCGCCCACAGCCAGTCCATCGCCTCGTTGGTGACCCGAACGCAGCCGTGGGACGCCGCGCGGCCCGGCACGGACACGTAGCCGTGCACCGCGATCCCGTCGGTGTGGAAGTACTTCGGCCGGTACAGGCCGCCGAGCGGGCCCGGGTCCACGCCGTCGACCTGCCGGTACACATGCCAGGTACCCCGCGGGGTGTCGGCGAGGAGGCGCTGGCCGCGCACCTCGTACCAGCGCTCCGTCCCGGTCGAGGTGTTGAGGATCTGGCGGACCGATCCGTCCTGGACGACGAGCAGCAGCTGGCGCGTGACATCGACCTCCAGCGCCAGGCCCGAACCGGTGACGGCCAGCAGTCGGGGGCCCTGCCGGAGCGACGCCCAGGTGGCCGGGCCCACCAGGCCGTCCCGCTCCAGTCCGGCGACCTTCTGGGCGGCGAGGACGGCCTGCACCGTCAGGACTCCGTAGATCCCGTTGGGCTCGCCGAGCCAGTAGCCCAGCTCGACCAGCCGCCGCTGGAGAGCGAGCACGGGCGCCCCCTGGTCACCCGGGCCGAGCAGGCCCGGAAGGTCCGTCCCGGCCGCGAGAACCGGCTCCGGCGGAGCCGGCGGTGCGGGCAGGACAGGTGAACCGGGCAGGGCGGGTGGGCCGGGCAGGGCGGGTGGGCCGGTTGACGGGGGTGCCGGTGCGGCCGCGCCGGTCGTCGCCCAGGCCGCCGCCAGGCCGTGGCCACCGAGGCCGGGACCGGCGGGTACTCCCACCAGCACGGCGGACATCACCAGTGTGCCGGTCGCTGATCTGGCGTGTTCGAAACGGCGAGATCTGCACCGAGGATCCATACCACCCATAGCCGTATATTGCCTTGCGCGCAGTAAACATCCCCCGGCGGGGACGTCTCATCTCCCGCACCGACAATGCGCAACCTGTCATTCAGAATTATGAATCAGCCAGATAGCCTCCGACATTAGCCGCAAAGCGGTCAGTTGACGGCGTTCAACCGGTCGACCGCGGCGGCGGCGTCACCGATGTTGACGAAATCGACCGCGACAAAGGTGGGGCGCCGGCCCTGTTCGGTCTCGCACTGCCTGGACCGCGCGAGGATCCGGTCGGCACGGTTCGCGACCACGGCGGCCTGCCGGCTGGGTGCCGCGTCCGTCACCCAGTTGTTGAGCAGGAGCAGCGGCGATCCCGCGGCTCCCCGCAGGCGGGCGCAGCCGGTCAGTTTCTCCGGGGAGTCCACCGAGAACGGCGTGTCCGACGCGTAGCGGTAGAAACTACGCAGGAATGTCCCGGGCATGTCCTGGCTCTCGGCGAAGACGACGAGGCGCCGGCCGGACTCGACCATCTCCCGCAACGTGGGCCACTCGCCGTCCTCATCGGCCGGCGGGGTGGCGACGATGCGGGACAGGCCGGCCTGCGCGACGGCGCCGGCGATCTCCGGCGCGGGCACCTGATCCTGAATGATCAACGTCACCACCTCGGTGGGGTTTCGGTCCATCCAGTCCCGGACCTGGCCGAGTTCCGCGGTCAGGTCGAGCGCCCCGAGCTGGCACAGGTTGTGGCACAGCCACAGCCCCGGCCGGGCCGACCGGGCGTTGCGGGTCAGCGGCTCGATGGCCGTGCGGGTCGAGGGCGGCAACGTCTCGAGGACGGCGTCCACCTGCTCGGGCGTTGTCCAGTGGTGGACGTCGAGCAGCAGGGCGCGCACCCCGAGGTCGAGCTGGTGCACCAGCGACGGGTCCTGGGTCGGGCCGAGGAAGCGGTCCTCGCTGGTCGCCATCGCGTTGTGGGTGGCCAGGTAGGTCACCTCGTCGTACCGGCTGTCACACAGGCGGATCTGGCTGTTACACAGCTCCCGCGCGTTCGCCGCGGCACCGGGGAAGGCGACCCAGGTCAGCGCGATCATCATCGGGGCGGCCACGGTGAAGCCGGCGGCGAGGCGGCGGCGCCGGCCGGCCCGGCCCCAGCGCGCGGAGAGTGCCACGAGCAGCGCGCCGCCGAGGATCGTCAGCCCCACCGCGAGCGTCCAGGCGACGATGCGCAGGTAGTCGGACTCGATGTCGCCGTACGCGTGCCGGGAGAAGTCGGCGAGCACCGCGCCGGCGCCGGGCGGCAGCGGCCCACCGGGCTTCTCCAGGGCGAGCAGCGGGTTCGGCAGCAGCATCCGCAGCACCACGCCCAGGACGCCCGCCGCGACCCCGGCGACGACGACCGCCCCCGCCAGCGCCCGCATCCGGGACCGGCCGCGGGCGGCTGCCAGTGCGACGATCGCCACGCAGATCAGCCCGGCGAGGCCCAGCAGCGCCAGGCTGAGCCCGTCGAGCGCCGCCGAGACGTCGTGCAGCTTGGACACGGCGCTGATCGCGGGCTCGTCGCGCAGGTCGGAGAGGCGGACGCCCAGGTTGAGCACGGCGCCGTCGGTGAGGTGGGCGCGCATCTCGCCGACCGCCCGCTCGTCGCCCTCGAACAGCAGCGGACCGACCCGGGCCAGCGCTCCGGCCACGTCACCGGAGCGCAGGTCCGCGCGCAGGGGGGCGGCCACCGCGTCGCGGTCCGCCGGCTTCAGCCGGCCGAGCACCGCCTCCACCACCCGGTCGGTGTCCTGCGCCGAGAGCTCCATGGTGGGCAGCGCGGTGGGCGGTCGACCGGCGACGATGTCGTCGAGCGCGTCGAGGACGGAGCGGGTGAACTGGGTGACCGACTCGACCTGGTAGCTCGTGCCGGTGCCGATCTCGCCCGCGATGTAGCGGTTGGCCAGGCCGGAGATGTTGCCGAAGATCGGGGTCAGGTCGACGCTGAACTCGATGTCGTCCTGGCGCGCGCGCAGGTAGTCGACGATGCGCCCGATCTGCTCGTCGGTCATCGCCTCCACCGTCGACGGAGGCAGCACCGTGCGCAGGTTCGCGGTGACCAGGGTGGGGTCGACGGGCAGGCCGGAGAGCAGGGATTCGACGGCGGGGTCGGGCAGCACCTCGGTGTATAGGCGGTCGTAGGCGTTCGCCTCGGTGAGCGCCTGGGAGTAGAAGTCCGCACTCAGAACGGTCGTGCGCGAGGTGGCGAGCACGACGAAGGGCAGCCAGAGGAGCGCCAGCAACACGGCCAGCCCCCACTGGCCCGCCCGACGCCGGGGGCTGTCCCGCACGACCCGCCCGCCCGAGGCCCGGGACCGCCCGGCATCCGGGAGGCGGCCGGAACGCCACCCGCGCCTGGAGCGACCGGAGCCACCAGCACCAGCGAAGCCGCCGGGGCTCGCCGAATCCGGCGCGGCCGCGGACTCCGCTCCGGTCGCGCCGGTCGGGCCAGCCGTGGAGGAGGGACCGCCGTCCCTGGGGGCGGGCAGGCCGTGCCTTACATCCGGGGCGGAACCCGCAGGACCCGCAGGACCCTCAAATCCCGAGCCGGACATGGCCACCCACCGGCGAGCGCGCGCCCGGATCCCAGAACGCGCCGGCATCCCAGAACCCATCCGGCCATCCCCGACCTGTCACCGCATGCCGTCACTGACAGGTCCAATTTATCCCGCCACGGGATCTCTCGACCCGCCCGGACACCCGAAGGTCACGTCAGGGACGGGCCGCCCGCAACTCGGGATGGGCCGCCGCCGCGAGGATCTCCTCGATACGGGCGGCGACCTCGTCCGGCGTGCCGGTGCCGTCCACGGTGCGCAGGAGACCCTGCTCGGCATAGTGGCTGCGCAGCGGGGCCGTCTCCTCGGCGAACACCTTCAGCCGCCGCCGCGCCGTCTCCTGGTTGTCGTCGAGGCGGCCCTCGGACAGCGAGCGCCGGCCGATCCGGGCGAGTACCTCGGTCTCGTCGACGTCGAGGTCGAGGACCAGGTGGAGTGGCCCGCAGGTGGCGGTCAGCATGCGGTCGAGCGCCTCGGCCTGCGGCAGCGTCCGGGGGAAGCCGTCGAGCAGGAACCCCACCCCGCAGTCGATGCCGGTGGCGAGGCGCTCGGCGACCATGTCCAGGACGATCTCGTCCGGGACGAGCTCACCGGCCCGGACATAGTGCTCGGCCCGCCGGCCCAGCGGCGACCCGGCGGAGATCTGCTGGTCGAAGAGCTGACCGGTCGAGATCGCCGGCACGCCGTGGCGCGCGCTGATCCGCGCGGCCTGGGTCCCCTTGCCGGCGCCGGGCGGGCCGAGCAGCACGAGCCTCATGGCCTGCACGGTACCGGCTGGTTGGCTTCCAGTAGAGCCGCCGCGACGGTGAACCGGGGCAGACCGGACGCGACGCGAGCGATTTCACCCAACGGTCGACCTCCCCAACAGGTGAAATCCGTCCCGATCCGCAACCAGGGACCCACGGACGGGTGGAGCCGGGTGGACGGGTCCAATGGCCCCACCCGGACCGGGCCGACGACGATCGAGCCCCGGGGGGGGGGGGGGCCGGG
>NZ_CASGGV010000033.1:0-125676 GCF_949319125.1 Frankia sp. Hr75.2
AGTGGGCTATCGAACAAAAATGTGACCAGCCGCGGCATCACGGCCGGGCCCGACGGGAACTTCTACATCGCCACCGGCAGTACCGGTACGACGCTGTGCGGCGTGAACAGCAGCGGCACCCTTCTGGTCGTCAACCCGGCGATGACCGCGTTCGGCTGCAACAACCTGGGCCCAGGAATCTTCAATTCCCAGGACGTCGCCGTGCAGCGTGGCACCGGCCGGCGCGACCTGCTGGCGAACGCCCAGCAGCGAGACCTGCACCCGGCGCAGCGCCAGCCAGGCCGCGACGGCGGCACCCAGCGGGATGCCGAACGCGACCGCCAGCACGTCGGCGAGGCTGAGCGAAATGTCGGCGGGGTGGAAGCGGTCGCCGGTGAACGGGATCGCGGCGAGTTCCGGCCGGCTCGCGAAGAACAGCGCGAATCCGGCGACGGTGCCAGCGCCGGCCGCGCGGTCGACTCGACGGCCGAGAACACCGAGATCTGCCGGGGGGTCGCCCCGACCAGCCGCATCGCCGCGAACCGCTGCTCCCGCCGGGCGGCGGCGAGCCGCGTCGCCGTCCCGATGAACATCAATACCGGGAAGAGCAGCGCCACCGCGACGACGGATAGCACCAGCGTCAAGGCGTCGGGGTTGAATCCGACCACGCAGCCGTCGCAGTCACCCGGGTCGGTCGTCGAGATCTGGTTGACCCGCTGCCCACCGAGCCGCTCCGTGGCGGGGTCACGCCCGATGAGGATGATCAACGAGTCGGGCGACGGCAGCGCGGCCGGGCCGAGTACACCGGCCTCACGCCCTGGAAAGCGGTCGCCCAGCTCGCCCGACGGCACGGTGCGCAGCAGCTCGGCGAGGGCGGGCGACACGTAGAACTCGCCGGCCGCGGGCAGCCGCGGAACGCCCGGCGGGACCGCGACACCCGGCCCGAGGGAGGCGACGTCGATCCGGCCGATGGACTCGCCATGGTAATAGTCCTCGCGTAGCAGCCACCACAGCCCGTCACCCGGACCCTGGGTGGAGTCCGGCGCGATCGCCGTGTTGAGCCAGCCGTAGCGCAGGTTCTGCGCCTGGACGGCGTTCATGCCGGCGAGAGGGGCCAGCAGCATGCCGACTCCGAGCGCCACCGCACCGGCGAGGACGGCGAGCCGGGCGGCGGACTCCCGCCCGCCGGCCAGCGAGAGGCGCAGCGCGAGCCAGATCATGACGGCACCAGCGCGTTCACCTGACCGTCACGCACCATGACCTGCCGGTCCGCGTACGCGGCGACGCGGGCCGAATGGGTGACCAGCACGACGGTCGTGCCCTGTTCCCGGGCGGACCCGACGAGCAGGTCCATGACACGTTCGCCGGTGAAGGAGTCGAGCGCGCCGGTCGGCTCGTCAGCGAACAGCACCTCCGGCCGGCCGACGAGGCCCCGCGCCAACGCCACCCGCTGCGCCTGGCCGCCGGACAGCTCACCGGACCGGCGTCGCTCCAGCCCGGCGATGCCGAGCCGCTCGACTGCTGAACAGCGCGCTGGCTGTCCGCGCCGAGGAACCCGACGCAGACGGCTGGCTGCGGCTGGAGGTGACCTTCCAGGATTCACGGCACGCCGAGTGGGCGCTGTGGCAGCTCAGCACGAACGCGGAAGCCCTAGCCCCGCAGTCGTTGCGCACTTCCCTGCGCAACCGCGCCGCCGCTATTGCCACCCGCTACGAAGACCCATCCTGAGAGTTCGTCGCCCGGTACCGCTGGCCATCCTGCTAACCGTCGCGGAACAGCGCTGCGCGGTGGATCACGAGCCCAGCGGTCGGCCTGCCGGTCGCTGACCCTCGCGGCCTCCGGCTGATGATCGGGGCTGGGACGGCCGCGATAGACGCGGACGGCGGCGAGCTCACCGCGAGTGCCACTCGTTCTTTCCACGCTCACCGAAGGTACTCGGCGGCACTCCCCGGCCCGCCTGCCTGCGCATCCCCACGGCTGCCGCGCTGAATTACCAATGTCGTGTACGGGGTCAACGAGCGAGCCTCGTCGGCGTTGGTGGCGTCACAGCCGTGCTGCTGGCCAAGGGAAGCCGGCTGGTGAAGTTGCTAGCAGGGCACTACCACGGCTGGTACGCCGCCCGCCTGAACAAGCCGGGTGATGTCCTTGGGGTCGCTGGTCAGGATGCGGTCGCCCGGACGGGCGAGCAGGGCGACCGTCGCGTCAACCACATCAGATGTGCCGGCGCGGCCAAGTAGCACACCGGCATCGCGACCGGTCCGCTCATCAACGGTGCACACCTCCACCGCGCGTAGCAGGCGGGCCAGTGCGGCCTGCCGCCCGGCCTGATTCCGCCAAACCTGGGCAACGACGACGGCGTTACTCCGTAGCCCGATGTCCCGCTGCTGCGCTATCCGGAGTCGGGCGACCATCTCCCGATCGCCGCGCTCGACAGCCAGGAACGCGCCCGCGTCGAGAACGAGCGCGCTCACGCCGCCGACTGATCCGCGCGCAGGCCCAGCTCGCGCTCAGCCCGCGCCAGTTCCTCCGGCGTCAACGCCGGATTTGCCGTCTCCCACGAGTCGAGGAACTCGGCGAGGGCATCGGCTCGAAGCTTCGCGGCAGCGGCGACCGCCAGCCAGGCCGACAGCCCGACGCCAGCGCGCCGGGCGGCATCCCGAACCGCGTCGCCCAGTTCGCCGTCGAACGAGACGCTCATCTTGTCAACCTTCACCGCTCCAGAATACCGGAGTAGCAACTACCGCGGTATGTCAGCTCGGCGTGGCTCGTCCACGGTGCCTGCCGGGCGGGCGACCAGTACCAGCACCTCGTGCTCGCGTGGCGTCAGTTCGTCGAGCAGGCCGGGCGGCGTCGGCGGGCGGGTACGGGCGGCGAAGGTCTTGACCAGCCGCCTGGTGATGGTCCGCTCCGGCCTGACACCACTGGCGGCGATCAGCCTGCACCTGGTGGATGGTGCCGTGCGCACCATCCACCTGGTCAGCAACCCCGAGAAGCTGGCGGGGCTGCGCGACCTATGATCGCCGCCGTCCGGAGCTCACGCGGCGGCCGGACGGCGCGCCGCTCGGCCGCCGCGGCTCGACAGCGCCGCCGCGGGCAGCGGCACCCGCCGCGCGAGACGGTAGGTCGAGCGCGGGCTGCTGGTGACCGTCTCCTTGTAGCGGACGGCGGCCCGGCCGCGCAGGTACCAGCGGCGAGGGGTGTCGTCCGCGTGGGTGAGCTGGATGACCGCATCGCGTCGGCCGAGACTCACCGGCTGATGGATGTAGCCAAAGCGGAACGGCTTGGCCTCGCGACCCCGCATCCGCCGCGCAATCGAGGCGGCGGCGTGCGCCCCGGTGGGAATCCCGCTCTGGCAGGTGCCGTGGATGACACCCCAGGCCTGATGGATCGCGGCCGCGTCACCGATGGCGTAGATCGCCGGATCGCTGACCGCGCGCAGCGTCTCGTCCACCACGATCCGGCCCGTCGCGTCGACGGTCAGGCCCGCCTCGGCGGCCAGCGGCGAGGCCCGGAAGCCCGTCGTCCACAGCACGGCGTTCGCTGGGACGATCTCGTCGCCCAGCTCGACACCGTCGGGAAGCACCTTGGTGATCTCCACCCCGGTTCGGACCTCGACGCTGAGGCGGTCGAGCGCCCGCCGAACGTGGGCGCGGGCACGCGGGCCCATCGCGGTGGCGGGCTCGTTCCGGCTGAGCAGGATGACGTGGATGCCCGGATAGGACTCGGCGATCTCGGTGGCCGCCTCGAGCCCGGCGAGGCCGGCCCCGCCCACCGCCACGGTGCCGGTGCCGATCTGAGCCAGCCAGCCCGCGAGCCGCGCCGCCTCCGTTGGGCTGTTCAACGTGTGCGCGTGCAGGCCGGCGCCGGGGACCGGATCGGTATCGGCCGCGCTACCGGTCACATATACCAGCGTGTCGTAGGGCACCAGCAGGGGCCCTTCAGCGGTGTCGACGTGCAGCACCCGGCCGGCCCGGTCGATCCGCGTCGCCCATCCCTGGACGAACTCGATGCCGGCGGGCTCGACGAGGCTCGGAATGTCGATCTCGGCCATCCGCTGGGCGGTCACGATCATCCGTACGACGCCCAGGAACTGGTAGGCGATGTCGGTAGCGGTGATGTCGTCGGCCAGCGTGCTGTCGGTCCGGGAGCGTTCGACGGCGTCGTGTCCGATGCCCGTCAGATGGGCGACTGCCCGTCAGATGGGCGACTGCCCGTCAGATGGGCGACGCAGCGTTGCAGCTCGGCCCCTGAGGGGTCGGCATTCGCGAGCAGGTCGACCGCCGCCCGGTTGTGGACCAGGGGCGTCAGCGCCGCGGTGAAGAACGCACGGAGCGCGTCGATCGCGGATGGGCCCGGGGGGAGGCTAGACGTGGCGAGGCCCGCCAGGTCGGTGTTGGTGATCTCCTTCACCAGATGCTGGCGCGTCGGGAAGTGCCGGTAGAGCGTGCCGACGCCCACACCCGCCTCTCTGGCGATGGCGCGCATGTCGACGTCGAGGCCGCGCTCCCGCAACATCGTTGTGGCCGCCGCCACGATGCGGGCCCGATTGACAGGCGTCGACAGCTCCAGCCCGCCGGTGCGGGTCCAGCACATGAGCACCGAGATCGCGGACGGCCTGCAGCGCAGTTGACCGTCGAGCGGACCAGCCACACATTTCTGGCTCGTGGCTATCGCCCGGTCACAACCGGGCGCGCTCCGCGGAGCGGGCGTCCTGGACGAGCGTTCCGCTGTGGAGTACGCCCGCCATCGCACCGTCGCGCCAAGCGGCGGTGGAGTCGTAGAGCGCGGCCTCGGTGTCGACGGTGGAGATCAGAACGCCGCTTCGATTACGCGGCAGCCGTCCACTGACGACACCGTCGGCCCGGACGAAGAAGGCGCCCCACCCTATCTGGCCGGACCAACCCCGCCCCGCTGGCAGTTTCGCCGATGGTCCTCGACGGGCGCACAGCCGCGGCTCGACCTTTGTTCCGTAGCCCTCGACTCGCTCAGTGCCAGTCGCTGATCTGGACGTCCCGCGGCGCCGGCGCGCCCTCGCCGGTCTCCACCAGGTCTTTCAGACTCATCAGGAACGAGCCCCACTTGGTGCTGCAATGGTGCATGAACTCCACCGGCTCCTTCCAACCCTGGTGGCTGAAGAGCACGATCGTGTAGTCGCCACTCTGGCGCAGGTCCCAGTCGATCGTCGTCCCGACCCATTCTTCGGGTCCGTCCACCACCCGCCACAGGACCCGATCGGACGGCCGTGACTCGACAACCTCCATATCGAAACCACCCGCCGGAAAACGGAACTCAAGGACGCCGCCCACGTCGGCACTGCCCTTCGTGTCGTCGGTCCACCAGCTGGCGAGGCCCTCGATGGTCGTCAGCGCGTTGTACACCTTCTCCGGGTTAGCGCCCCGCACTCCGACCCTGTGCAGAATGTCCACCATCTCAGCTCTCCTCAGTCTCGTTGATCTCGTTGATCTCGTTGGTTTCGCTGGTCTCGTTTATCTCGCTGGTCTCGCCGTGTGTCTGCTGGGCGCGCTGGATCGTCTCGGCGATCCGCCTGATCCGCCGCAGTCGGGCGTCCCACGTCGAGCCGACAGACGACAGCTGGGCCACGGCGCGGGCAAGCTGGACGTCGTCCACCCGGTAGCGCTTCTCCCGGCCCTCCGGCGCGGCCCGGACCAGACCCGCCCGGTCGAGGACGCCGAGATGCTTGGCCACCGCCTGCCGGGTGACCGGCAACTGCTGGCTCAGCGTGGTCGCGGTGCCGCCCCCGTCGATCAGCAGCAGGTCGAGCATCCGGCGCCGGGTCGGGTCCCCGATCGCGGACCAGAGGTCGTCGTCGACGGTCTCGGCCACCGCGACGCTCATCGCGGCACCCGCAGCGTGGCGACGTATGGCACCAGCCGCGGCAGGTAGTAGGCCCAGCCGGTGACGTGCTCCTGATACTGCTCTTCCAGGAGTGCGACCTCCCAGCCCATCTCACGGAAGCCGGTCTCGGTCATCCGCAGCAACGTCCCGTCACCGGACGGGGCCAGGTCGAAGGTGACCAGCAGCGAGTTGCCCTCCACCGCGACCTCGCCGGCCGGATGCGTCCAGCGGAACGAGAACGTCCGGGGCGGCCGCGCGTCGACGACGGTGAACGCCACCACCTTCCCGTCCGCGTCGCAGTCACCGAAGACGATTGCCCCCGACGCCCCGGGGGTCGGGTCATACCGGGCCTCGTCCGGCCACCACTCCTTCAGATGCTCAGGACTGCTGACCACGTCGAAGACGATCTCCGGCGCCGCCTCGATGTAGATCTCACGCTCGATGGACCCGAACTCCATGCCAGCCTCCAGCAACCTTTGGTTGCACATCAGACTAGCCGGGAGTCGCCCTTGATGCAACCATCGGTTGCGCTGACCCCACTCGAACCAGACGGCACACCACCTCAGGCAGCGCCTGCGACGCGCCAACACTTTGCCCTTGCACTAAGTGTTGCGGCGAGCAATGCTTAGCCGCATGGCACAGTATTCGGCGGAGCTGGACGGTGTGTTCGTCGCCCTCGCCGACCCGACCCGGCGCGACGTCGTCCGACGCCTCGGCCGCGGTCCGACGAGCGTCGGCGATCTCGCCCGCGAGTTTCCGATGACCCTGCCCTCGTTCATGAAGCACATACGGACACTCGAGGCGAACGGGCTGATCCACACGGTCAGGTCCGGCCGGGTACGCACCTGTGCGCTCAACCGCGAGCGCCTCGTCCTGGTCGACGGCTGGCTCACCGAGCAGCGCCGGATCTGGGAAGCGCGCACCGATCGCCTCGAACGCCTCGTCACCGATCCCAAGGAGAATCAGCGGTGAATCCCGACCTGGACCTCAGCCTTGAACGGATCATCCGCGCCCACCGCACCGCCGTGTGGAACGCGTGGACCGACCCATCCAGCTTCGAGAAGTGGTGGCTCCCGGCGCCGACCCTGTGCCGCGTCGACCACCTGGACGTCCGGCCCGGCGGCGCGCTCGTGACCCGGCTCAGCGACGACGGGGTGGAGTTCCTCCCGCACGTCGACGCGACCTTCCTCCTCGTCGACGAACTCGAACGCATCGTGTTCACGAACGCCATCGACAGCGCCTGGCGCCCCGCGAGCCCTGCCCCGGTCGCCATGACCGCCGAGATCACCCTGCGCGAGCATCCGGACGGCACGGATTACCGGGTCATCGTCCGCCATGGTGATCCGGCCGCCCGGGCCCGTCACGAGGAGCTCGGCTTCTTCGAAGGCTGGGGCTCGGTCACCAGGCAGCTCGCCGCGGTCGCCGAAGGTGTGGCGGCGGTGTCCGGGTAGCCCGCCGGATCATCGATGTGGACGCGTTTGGACGCGTTGCGCGGCCTGGCGCTACTCGGAATCCTGGTAGTCAACATCGCGTTCGGGATAGTGCTCGCCACGCAAAGACGCACGGCATCAAGGCGTTCCGCCACCCGGTGGTCGGCCCGCTGACCCTGCGCTTCGAGACGCTCGGACTTCCTGGCGACCAGCAGAGCCTGATCACCTATCTGCCCGTCGATGCCGAGTCGCCGCGACGTTGCGCCTCCTGGCGGCCTGGGAGGAAGGGCACCCGGCTCCCGAACGTGGTGCCTCACTCCAGCACCCGCAGATCCGCGGATCCGATTCTGACGCTACGCCGTCAGGTGAGTGCGGATTGCCCCGTCCCGCTCCATCCTTCCAATACTGACTGGTCCAGCACCATCCCGATCAGCAACGCCAGCGGGTCGTTGGTCAGCAGTTCGTCGGCCTCGTCGATCTGGCTCAGGTGCAGTCCCACGACATCACCGTAGCCGACCTGGTCGGCTGGCTGCCGCGGCCGGCGGCCAGGCTGCGGTGCTGTCGGTGTAGTCCCGGCAGCCTTCGTAGTCGAGGGTCACGGGCCCGCGGTCGGCCTGCCGGTCATTGGCCCTCGCCGTCTCCGGCCGGTGATCGAGGCTCGGACGGGCGCGGTGGGGTCCGAACTCGGCCCGCCCCTCGTCGATCAGCCGCGCCCGGCGCCGACGCACCCTGGGACGGAACGGACGCTCGCGCCTGGGTGGAGATAGCCCAGGGTGCCTGGGCGACGCTCGAAGCACAGTCCACGAAGGCCTGCGGCGGCGGTGCTGCGGCTCGTGACGCCGCCTTCGCGTCAGACCATGAGCATTCGGGAGATCAGGGTGCGGGCTCGATCAAGTTGATCGGCCTGATGGTCCAGCCGGGCGAGTTCACCACGAAGTTTCGCGGACACCTCCTCGCACGGGATGATTCTTGGCGTCGCGTCAAGTGTGCAGGGCAGCACCTGCCGAATTGTCGCCACCGACAATCCCGCGGCGAGAAGCACCCGGATTCTGGCCACTGTCTCCACCGCTGAGTCCGGAAATTGACGGTAGCCGTTCATACCTCGGCCGGCGACCAGCAGACCGTGCGTTTCGTAGTGCCGCAGCGACCGCACACTCGCGCCCGTGGCGGCGGACAACTCACCGATCAGCATCCGGCACCGCCTCCGATCCGCGCGTTTGACCCTCACACCAGTGTCAGACCCTACTCTCCTCCCATGAACTTCGGGATCTTCACAGCGGTCACCGACAACCAGCTCAGGCCGGCATCGCTCGCCAGGGCGATCGAGGAACGGGGGTTCGAGTCACTGTTCATCGCTGAACACACCCACATCCCCGTCCGCCGGGAGACGCCACACCCCGAGCTGGGTGAGATTCCGCGCGAGTACTACCGCAATCTCGATCCGTTCATCAGTCTGACGGCCGCCGCGACCGCGACGACCCGGCTGCGGCTGGGTACCGCGGTCGCGCTGGTGGTGCAGCGTGACCCGATCCTGCTGGCGAAGGAAGCCGCCAGTCTCGACCTGATCAGCGACGGGCGGTTCGAGCTGGGAGTTGGCGCCGGCTGGCTACGTGAGGAGATGCGCAACCATGGCACCGATCCGGCGACGCGGGTAGCGCTGCTGCGAGAGCGGCTCGGCGCGGTCAAGGCACTGTGGACCCAGGAGCAGGCGGAGTTCCACGGCCGTTTCGTCGACTTCGATCCGGTCTTCCAGTGGCCGAAGCCGGTGCAGCGGCCCCACCCACCGGTCTGGGTCGGCGGGTGGGGCCCGACCACCTTCGACAGGATCGTCGCCGACGGTGACGGCTGGCTCGCCCCCGCTCTTCCGGTCGGCGACCTGGCCACGGGGGTCGACAACCTGGCGAAGGTCGCGGGCGAAGCGGGAACGGCCACGCCGCCGGTGATCGCGACCCTGCTGGACCCCGACGAGGCAGCCATCGAAAAGGTGACTTCCCTTGGTGTGCACCGCGTTCTGTTCGGCCTGCTCTCCATCACCGAACCGGACACGACGCTGCGCGAGCTCGACCGCTTCAGCGCCCTGCTTCGCGCGTAGTCCTGTGAGCGTCCGACCGCGCCCACTCCACCTGGCGCCCAGAGCCGCTGACCCGGAAGATCCGACCCTGATCACCAGATCAGCCGCACGGCGGATGCAGGGTTCGTGACGACCCGCGGCTCCGCCCGCCCCAGTGGGTCACGGACCGAGAAGTGCCAGCGGGACCACGGCGACATCATCACGTCGACGGTAGGCGTGCTCGCCCGCATAGATCACGAGGGCGTCGATCAGATCTTCTCCGATGCGGTCTCGCAGCCAGTTCAGATGCCTGACGTCGGAATCCTCGACCCGGTCCGCCAGCTTGACCTCGGCCGCCAGCACGCGGCCGTCCGAGCGCTCGACTATCAGATCGATCTCATGGTCGTTGTTCTGGGTACGCAGGTGACCCACCCGGGCCTCGGCGGCCTCGGCGTAGGTATGAAGGCTGAGCGCGGCGAGGTGCTCGAACAGGGCCCCGAGGATCGTGCCTGCCGGGAGGACGGTGCTGCCCTGCTCGGCCCGCAGCAGCGCGGAGCCGTCGAGTCCGAGCAGCCGTGCGGCCAGCGCCGGGTCCGCCAGGTGGTGTTTGGGGGACCGGCCGAGCCGGTCGAGATGGTTTCGGCTGGGAATCCACGGTGGTACCGCGTCGAGCAACCACAGTGACGACAGGGCGTCACGATAGGCAAGAGTGGTCTCCTTGGCTGGCTTGTTGCCCAGGCCGGGAGTCGCCGCATCCAGAATTTTCGAGTAGGCCGTCGTCGTCGACGTGGCGGCAGCATAGGCCGCGAGCCAGGCGCGCAGCACCGTCGGGCGCCGGATCGGGTAACCCTGCTCGGGAAACTCCCGTTGAACGACGTTGTCCAGGTACGCGTCCAGTTCGGCTCGACGCACCCGCGGCGGCAGGCTGCGGATAGCGGGAAAGCCCGATGCCGTGATCTCCTCGACGTAGTCCGTCAACCGCACGGCGGTCGCACCCCCGACGTCGCCGTTTCCTTCGAGGAGCGCAGCGAGGCTCACAGTCGGCTCGTCGACGTCCCGCTCGGCCAGGCTCAGCGGGCGCATCCGCAACGGCACGATCCGCCCTGCGCCCGAGTGGACCACTGCCCCTCGGGGTGCGGAGCTGCCCGCGATGATGAAGTGACCGGCCGGCGAGCCGGCGTCGACCGCACGCCGCACGTGGTCCCACACCTCGGGAAGGCGCTGCCACTCATCGACCAGGACCGGCCCCGGCAGCCGGGTCAGGACGGTCGGATCGGCGGCCACGATCTCACGCTGGCCGGGAAGGCTGAGATCGATGATCGACGCCGCACGCCGCATCGCGGTCGCGGTCTTGCCCACCGCCTTCGGCCCGTGGATCGACAGAGCGCGAAGATGCGGCTGAAGTGCGTCCAGCGTGCCGTCGAGCACACGACGCCGATAGTCGACCACATCTCTACTCTACCAACGACAGATGCCCTAGTCTGCTAATAGCAGGCCCGCGAGTCTGCTGATCCAACCTCGTCGACAGCCCCGGCCTGACGGACGGGCCGGGCCTCGCACTGTCCTCACCAGCCGAGGCGCCGTCTGGCGGCCACCTGCGAACCGCCCCGGCGCCGTCGCCCCGCACCGGCGCACGGTGGAGCTGGGGATCGATCCGATCGACTCGGATCGCTACTCTACGAAATCAAGCTGGAACGGACCGTCCGATCCCACTCCACCCTTCCGATACTGGCTGGTCCAGCACCATGCCGATCAACAGTGCCAACGGGTCGTTCGTCAGCAGCTCGTCTGCCTCGGCGATCTGACTCAGGTGAAGTCCCACACCATCACACTAGCGTCGCGTCGCCCACCCCGAAGATCGGCACTCGCCGGAGAGCCCCAGATGGTGCGCTTGCCGGTAGGACTCTGCTGGGTGACTCCTGATTGCCGATCATGGTGCCGCGCGATTGACTTCATGTCGACCTTGACGTCTCCAGAGACGTGACAGCTGCCGCGGGCGGGGCGCGTGGTCATGTCTGGCGGTCGTCGTACTGCCGCTGGCTGTGCTCGATGTCAGGGTCGTGCTCGACGGCCCACTCAGCCAGCGCCACGGTCTACAACGAGATCGCCGACGAGCCGACCGTACTGGTCGCGCTGGTCGCGCTGGTCGTGGAGGACGCCGCCGACGAGGGGTTCTGCGTCAGGCTCGGCGAGGGCCAGTGGGCCGTGATGGGCCTGGTCACGTTCGTGGCCAAGGCCGCTCTGGACGAGTGCCTGCGCCTGGTCGACGTCCAGACGCTCACCGACGCCAACACCATGCTTTTCAAGATCCTGGCCACACCCGAACACTGACGTCTCATGCGTTCTATCCGATAACTGCTGGTCAACGCGGGCACCACGAGGGCGGCCCGCCCGGCTGTGGCTGTCCGGGCCGCCCTGGCCAGCGCAAGGCCGGCCGCGACTCAGACCGGGTTCGGAGTGACGGCGTTCAGGCTGGCCGCGACGTGGTTGACCAGCGCCTGGGTCTGGACGGCCGCGCCGGCCGTGAACGGTGGCAGCGGGCCGGCGACCATCGGGTTCACCGCTGCCCGCCACGCAGCCAGGCGCGCCTTGTCAGCGAGCCGGCCCGGCCCGGCCGGAGCGTACAGGTGCACGTTCGCGTAGTTGAGGCCGTTGAGCAGCGCCCGTTCGAACGCGTTCTGGTTCCCGGCCCCGGCCCCGCCGGGCCCTGCGACCGCCGCCGCGCCGTCCTTCGAGCCCGCGACGAAATAGTGCAGCCCGGCACGCCCGGACGGCTCGACGACCATCGTGATGCCGTTGGCGAAGCCCTTGCCCCGCGGTCCCGGCGTCTCCCACTGCTCGTGCCAGCTCCGGCCGGCCCCCGTCCCGTACATCTGGAAGTAGTAGAGATGTTCCTGGGCCGGCGGCGCACCGATGAGCGGCACCACCGCCGGGCTGATCTCTGCGCCGCGGGCGTAGTTCTCCAGCGTCACGTAGTCCGCGCCGTCGATGGCGACGACGCCGCCCCAGTGGAATCCCCAGGCGACGTCGTTGATGTTCTGCGCGGTGAGGGCCCGGCTGTTCGAGTAGTCCTGCGCGGTGGACCCACCGACGGACGCCGCGCGGGTACCGAGACTCGTCGTCCACAGCCCCTGGCCGATCCGGGCCGGCCGCGCGTACTGGTTGATTCCCCGCACCTGGAGGTCGTGGTCCAGAGTGGGGTTGGCGACGACGGGGTTACCGGACTTCAGCGCGAAGACCGCCTGGCCGTACCGTTTGGCGATCGCGTTCTGCGATGCCTGGAGAGTGGCGACGGGCGCGACGGTGATCGGGGTGTTCGCGGCATGGCCGCCGGTCAGGGCGATCGCCGCGAAGTACTCGGACAAGGTGTCCTGGCCGGGCGCCACGTAGACCGGCGCGGTGAACACCGGCTGCATGGCCGCGCCGAAGACACCACCGCCGCCGGTCACGTTCATCACCATGACGTCGCAGTTCTCGGTGGTCCGCATCCGGTCGCCGGCGAGGCCGAGGTTGAGATTGACCGGGAAGATCTTGATCAATGTCCGGGGCGCGCCTCCGGCTGGCGGGACGAAGGTGACCGTGGCGCCCGGCTCGGGTATGAGCTGGAAATCGGAGCCGGCCTGGGCGAGCGCGCGGTTCCAGTCGGCGACGGCGTTCTGGCTGGCGAAGAAGTGCCGCGGCTGGCGCCGAGTGAGATCGGCCTGCTCGATGGCAAGGTTTCCCTGGTCGGAAACCCACAGCTGTGGGCTGGGTAGCGGCGGAGCGGCCGCCGGGTCCGGCAACGTACGAACGACAGGAGCAATAGGACCGGGCGCACCGTTGAGAAATGAATAGCCGACCGGCGCGTTCACGTCAGCCCGGAACTGTAACGCGCTGAAGGTGCTGGTCGTCGTGTAGGTGGGAGCGGCGGCGCCGGGCACGGAAAAGTTGTACAGCTGCACGGTGAGAATCCCCCTGGGTCACGGCGGTGTTCCACCGCCGGACTCCGACGGTATCGCGCGCCGACCCCACGCCCGGCTGTTTCCAGAAGGTCGACTGTGTATTTCCACCGGCCCACCGGCGGGCCACCCGCATAGTCATTAAATGGACGTTCAGGGCAGAGTGGGACATCGCCGAGCTCTCGTTCACGCATGAAGGCGCGCCGGGACAGACCGCCATCCAGAGCGTGATCGCCTGATCGCGGCACGCCTTGAGCTCCCGGTCACCTGGCTGCGATCGGACTCGCCGGGACGGCCGCCGCCCTTGCGCCAGGTGTCCCGACGAAGCAATACTTAGCCTCATGGCACAGTATTCGGCGGAGCTGGACGGCGTGTTCGTCGCCCTCGCCGACCCAACCCGGCGCGGCGTCCTCCGACGCCTCGGCCGCGGTCCGACGAGCGTCGGTGATCTCGCCCGCGAGTTCCCGATGACCCTTCCCTCGTTCATGAAGCACGTACGGACCCTCGAGGCGAACGGGCTGATCCACACGGTCAAGTCCGGCCGGGTGCGCACCTGTGTGCTCAACCGCGAGCGCCTCGCGCTCGTCGACGACTGGCTCACCGAGCAGCGCCGGATCTGGGAAGCGCGCACCGATCGCCTCGAGAACCTCGTCACCGATCCTGAGGAGAACCAACGATGAATCCCGATCTGGACCTCACCCTGGAGCGGATCATCCGTGCCCACCGCGCCGCCGTGTGGAGCGCGTGGACCGACCCGTCCCGCTTCGAGAAGTGGTGGCTACCGGCTCCGACCCTGTGTCGCGTCGACCACCTGGACGTCCGGCCCGGCGGCGCGCTCGTGACCCGACTGAGCGACGACGGGGTGGAGTTCCTCCCGCACGTCGACGCAAGCTTCCTCCTCGTCGACGAACTCGAGCGGATCGTGTTCACGAACGCGATCGACAGCGCCTGGCGCCCCGCGAACCCCGCCCCGGTCGCCATGACCGCCGAGATCACCCTGAGCGATCATCCAGACGGCACGGACTACCGGATCATCGTCCGCCATGGTGACCCCGCCGCCCGAGCCCGTCACGAGGAACTCGGCTTCCTCGAAGGCTGGGGCTCGGTCACCAGGCAACTCGCCACGGTCGCCGAAGGTCAGGACACGCGACAGAGCTCGCTCCCACCGGCCCCTGACTGACGGGAGAGCAGCACGAAAACCCTTTTGATGGGAGCGCGACGGGCCGGACCGTCAACTACACCTCGCGCCAGCGCCAGCAGATCATCTTCGCGGTCGCCGCCGGTTCCCTGCGGATATATGTGGCGGGTACGAGCCAGTCTCGCTCATCAACCAGCCGACCCACCATCACTACGTATCGTAGTCAGATCCGCCGATACCCTTGAGGAATCGAACCAGCGGATCAACACCCCGACCTGGGCATCTTCCATTCGATCAACCATCAGATCTCATAGTTCTTACCTATTTACCCAGGTCAGGACATTGTTACGCATCGTGGTGGTCCAGGTGGAAGTCGAACCAACGGTCTATCGCGGCATCGGGTCGGCAGGCGCCTGAGCGAGCCGAGCTGCCAGGCCGATCAGACACGTGCGCGGGCGGGCCACGCCGGGTGCATGATGACGTCGCACCTGCTGCAGACTTGAATGCATGAGCCCCGCGAGCCGTGGTCGCAAGAACGGGAAGAAGCCCTCCGCGAAGGAGCCAGCGCCGGCGAGGCGCACCTCGCGGCCCGCGCTGTCCGCTGTGCCGGACATCGGTGATCAGTCTCCGCGGCCTCCTGACGACAGCGAGCTGGACCCGCGCGCACTCACCGCCGACATGCTTGAGATCGGCGGGGTACTCCGCGAGAACGACGACCCGCTGATGGCGGAGGTGGCCGGTGCGACGTTCGCCGTGCTTGACGACCTCACCGACGGCTCCATCGGGGTGGCGTTCCTTCAGGAGATCGTGCCGCGGCTGGAGGCAGCGGCGACCGAGGGCGCCCTTGCGGTGCTGCTGGCAGTAGGTTCCGTCGCGTCGGGGCCGGTCGGTGTCGCCGCAGATACCGCCGCCGGCCGGCTCGCCGCGGCCGGGGTCTCCCGGCCGCGGTGGGCGGACGAGTTGACTGCGCCACTGGTGGCCGGCGACTTCCAGCGCCGGTATGACGACGAAGGTGACACCGTCCTTCTGAGCTGCACCGTCGAACGGGCTGGCCGGCCGCACGCGTTCTTGGTAATTGTCGACCCATCGGCCTGTGGTGAGGCCGCAGACCTCCTCGTCCTCCCGGCCGAGGACCTTCCCAAGGTTCTGGAGGAGATCACCGCCGCGGCTCGCAGGGACAAGGTCGGACTACTAACCGAGACGCTGGACGCCGAGGAGTTTCGCTGGCAGGTCGAGAACGCCCTGAGCGCGCGTGCGGTGCACGACGACGAGCTCTCGTTCGAGGACGACGAGGAAGCCGCCCCCTTTCTCAGGTTCGGCGAGGAGGTCGAGATCCCCTTCCATGAGGAGGAGGACGGCGAGGATGGGCCGCCGTACGAGGCCCTGGTGCTCGTGCTGCGGTCGCGCCTCGCGACGCTCCCGACCCCCCGGAAGCCCCCCGCTCCGCATGCGGATGACGACGAGGACGAGGGGATCGACGCGCTCGGTGACTTGGCCGACATCGTCAGGATGCTGGACGAGCGGGGGGTGAACCCGGCCGAGCTTGCCGCAGGCATGCTGGCGAACCTGACTGGGCGGCCCGGTCTGCCGCCGACGCTCCCGAAGAAGCCGAAGCGGGCCAAGGGGCAGCGCGCCCCGGTCTACCAGGTCAAGGTAGGGCTGCGCGACGCGAAGCCACCGATCTGGCGACGGTTGGAGGTGCCAGCCGACACCAGCCTGGCGCGCCTGCACACGATCCTTCAGACAGCGTTCGGCTGGGACGACAGCCATCTGCACGTCTTCGAAACGCCCTACGGCAGGTTCGGCAGGCCGGACGCGGACCTTGGCCAACGCGCCGAGGCGGCGGTGTCGCTGGAGCAGGTGCTTCCCGACGTCAAAGCAAAGATCAGCTATACCTACGATTTCGGCGACGACTGGGAGCACCAGATCGTCCTCGAGAAGATCCTCGATCCCGACCCGTCCGTCCGGTATCCGCGCTGCACCGGCGGGCGTCGCGCGGCCCCGCCGGACGACTGCGGCGGTATCTGGGGCTACGAGGCGCTCCTGGAGACCCTGGGCAACCCCAGTCATCCCGAGCACGAAGAGCGGCTGGAATGGCTGGGCCTCGACAACCCCGCCGACCTCGACCCCGCCAGGTTCGACGCCGAGGAAGTGACAGCCGCGCTGTCCCGGCTCCTCCGCTGATGGTGGCGCGACGTCGATCCGACAGCCGCCGAGCGGAGCCTGACGAATGACGAACGCCGACGGCCTTGCCGCTCCCAACTACTACGCCATACGATGCATCGCATGGCGAGGTTCGGACGGGACGAGGGCCTGGCCCGCTTCGGCGAGCCGGGAGTACTCGTCCTGCTGTCACTGAGCGACGGCGCCAAACACGGTTACGCGATCACCGCCGATGTGCTGGAACAGACCGGGGTCCGGCTCGGCCCCGGCACCCTGTACGGCTCGCTGACCAAGCTGGTGGAACGCGGCCTGATAGCCGCACTGCCCAGCAACGACCGCCGCCGCCCCTACGAGATCACGCCGGCGGGAAGAGCGGCGTTGGCCGCTCAGTTGGCTACCTGGTCCCGGGTCGTCCAGACCGGGCAGTCACGGCTGGCCCAGGCATGAGGCGCTTCCTTCTCGCCCTGTGCCCCAGGCAGTGGCGGGCGCGCTACGGCGACGAGTTCGCCGCGCTCCTCCGGGACACCCCTCTGACCTTGGCCGCCGTCGTCGACGTCCTGCGCCTCGCCATGAGGCTCCATCTGCGGGCCAGGCCGTGGCTCGCCCAGATCGCCGGAGCGGTACTCGCCACGGCCGCCATGGAAGCCGCTGCCGTACGGGCAGAGCTGACCGACAACATCCTGTGGGCTCCGAGCACGCCGCTGCGGGCGCTGGCCCTGGTAGCGGTCCTGACGCCGACCGCGATGGTGGTCGACTCCGCGGCCATGCGCCGTGCCCGGCTCCGCGGAGACGAGCTGGCGTGACGGGACTGGCCGTAGCCGCCGTGGTCGCAGCGAGCCTGATCACGGTGGGCCTGATCACGGCACGCCGACCCGCGCCACCGCCAGCCGCTGGCTGGGCCGCACAACTACGGCGCGCGGCGGTCTGTCTTCTCCTTCTGGCGGCCGGCGCCGTTCTTGTCGCAAGGGCCGGATACATCCTCGCCACCGAGCATCCCGGCGATCCGGAGACCTATCAACACGCCTGGGGCGGCCCTCATTACATTGGTTTCATCATCGTGCACGTCGGCCCCGCCGTCCTCGTCCTGTTCCTGACCGGCCTGGCGCTGTGCCGCAGGTTGAGGGGACGCCGGCGAGCGGTCAGCCAGCAGCGCGGGTGACAGGAAACCCGGGCCAACCGTTATTCGTTCTTTCCGAAACCCGCATGGTCAAGGACCATGTCGATGAGCAGCGCCAACGGATCGTTGGTCAGCAGTTCGTCTGCTTCGGTGATCTGGCTCAGGTGCAGTCCCACGCCATCACCGTAGCCGACCGTCACGTGGCGCCCGTGGCACCGTCGGCGCGAGCAGGAAGGTGACGCAATGGACATCCGTGCCGACAGTCCGGTCTCGACGCGGATCACGTCCCGACGGAACTGGTGCGAGCGCCCCATAGTTCCGCGATCCGTCCGCCGGGGCGCCTACCTCTCCCCGTTCCTGCCAGGGGTCGACGTGACGCTCGACGGCCACCGCCTGTGCGCCCATATCGATACTGGCGGCACGTTCGTCGTCATGGGAACCCAGCGCGCCGAGGCGCTCGGCATCCGGCTCGCCGCGAACGGACGCGATTACCACGGCACCACCAGCACCGACGTCTACGTCGGTGTGGCCAGGGAGCTGACGCTCGGCGGAGCCACCCTGGCCAACGTGCCGGTCGAGGCGATGCCCACGCTGCACGACGGCCAGGACGTCGTACTCATAGGCACCAACATCCTGCAACAATTCCTCGCCACGATCGACTACCCGGGCCAGCGCCTACTTCTGTCGCCACGCCGCGACCCGCAGCAGGCGACCGACCACCTCGCCCAACTCCGCGACCTGAAGGAGGTCGCGCGGTTCCCCTTCTACCTGTGGGGAGATCATTACATGTTCGCGCGGGGCGGCTTCGGCACCCGACAGGACCTCAACTTCTTCATCGACTCGGGACTGGCCTACGTCATCCAGGAGGAGGACTCGCAGCCCCGCCAGGCATGCCTGTACACGACGGCCCGGCACTACCGCTCCTGGGGAATACCCCGGGCCCGCGCCGCTGGCCCGCACTTCGAAGCCGACCAACCGATTTGGCTGGGGCCGCTCCGCCAGGACAAGCAGTTCGTGGCCACGTCGCCCGCGCGTCGCCCGCCCTGGCATTCGTTCGGCGGCGTACGCATCGACGGTCTGCTGTCCCACGCCTTCCTGAGTGCCTACGCCTGGACCCTCGACTTCGACCGGCACGAGTACACGTTCCGGCAGCCGGCACGCCTTCAGGTGCCGTGATTCGACGACACTCGCGCCCGGCATTGGGCGGCTCGGTTCGTGTGTAGCGCCTCCTCGGTCTCGATGGTCACTGAAGGGCGGGTTGATCCACACCTTAGGGGCGGCACGGGCGGTGTGGGGCGGCGACGGATCCGTTCGGGGTGGACGGCGTCAGGGACCGGGGCGTGCCGGGAACCGCGCCATTGCGCGACACGCGTCACCGCGCCGCTCGTGGGCTCGCCCCACCCGCGTGCCCGATCATCGGACAGCGACGGCAGGCACGAGTGGGCATGACCCCACGGAAGATCCGATCCTGATCACGAGATCAGCCGCCGGGCCGACCGGGATTCGTGACGGCCCGGCGGATCCGCGGTCCAAGCTGGTCCGGCAGGCAGAAAGATTGACCAGCCGCCGCGCGATTCGCGCCGCGCGTGGACCCAGACGTCAGCCACGCACAACAGCACCCACGTGAGCCGTGATCGCCGGCCCAAGTAGACAAAGGCACCGACGGTGTAGTGGTGCAGGAGCAGATAGAACACGAAGACCGCAGGCAAGCCAAGCCGCCGCCGACCGTCAGGCCGCAGCGATCAGATCGCCGTGTAGTCGGTGTAGTCCCGGCAGGCCTCGTAGTCGTCGGCGTCCAGGTAGTGGCACCACGGAAGCTGCGAGTCAGGAAAGCGGAGTCGGCTCGTGCCCTTCCAGCTCGCGACCTCCACATGGATACCAAGATCGCGGAAGGCCTCCAGCGCGGGCACGAGGTCCGTGTCGCGGCTGAACAGGACGCCGATGTCGTAGGTGTCCTCGCAGGCGAGACGCACGAAGTCCACGGCGAGTGCGACGTCGATACCCTTCTCCTGCGCGGGCTCGGCCGGCCATGCCTTCGGGTAGCGGGGCTGCCGGCGGGCAACGACCACACGAGGATCACGGGCCCAGCGGTCGGCCTGCCGGTCGCTGGCCCTCGCCGCCTCCGGCTGGTGATCGGGGCTTGGACGGCTGGCCGCGGTAGACACGGACAGCCGCAAGCTCACCGCCAAGTCGTCGTCCATCGACGATCCGCCGCGCCACACGCACGGGATCGACGTGTCCATGCTGGCCAGGCGTGCCGGCGGGGAGGAACCTGCCGCGTGCCGAGAGGCGGACGTTCTGGTAGTCGATGAAAACAGCGACTCGCGGGGGCATGACCTAGCCGATCTAGAAAAAAGCCCCGCCAGTCCCGGAGGACGGCGGGGAGAAAGTGACTACCACGTCACTGGCGCAGGCTCCGGACCGTCAAACGCAGACACGGTCGCTCACTGTGGTCCTTCACTCCGGTAGCCCCGAGCCGGGAGTGGCACTGCACGGTCAGGCATGCGCAGAATGTCGCATCCCGCTCCATCCTTCCGAAACCCGCTGGTCCAGAACCACGCCAATAAGGAGTGCAAACGGATCGTTGGTCAGCAGCTCGTCCGCCTCGGCGACCTGGCTCAGATGCAGTCCCACGAGGACACCGTAGCCAACCTCGGGGCAGAGGCCGTCATACCGGTGGTCGGACCGCGATGAAGTCAGCGGCCTGGGCGTCTGCCGACGGGCGACAGCGATCTTCTGCGAACGAGGCCGAACCGGCAGGTCCGGCTCCTCGCCGCCGAGCACCGTCCGGGCACGCCACCGGCCGGATATTGGCCGCCGCCCTAGACCGGCGACGGGTTCAGCCGGGCGAAGCCCTCCTGCCGTTGGTACGGGAAGTACGGGTAGGGAGCGGTGCGGGCGCTGGCCGCGTCCAACCGTGCCATCTGTCCCGCGGTCAGCGACCAGCCGACCGCCCCGAGGTTCTGCCGTAGCTGTGTCTCGTCCCGTGCGCCGATGATGACGGAGGACACCGTGGGCCGCTGGAGCAGCCAGTTGAGGGCGATCTGCGGCACGGCCTGACCGGTCTCCGCAGCAATCTCGTCGAGCGCGTCGACCACGGTGAACAGGTACTCGTCGTCCACCGGCGGGCCGTAGTCCGCGGTGGCGGGTAGCCGGCTGTGCGCGGGCAGTGGCTGGCCGCGACGAATTCGGCCGGTCAGCCGACCCCAACCCAGTGGGCTCCAGACGATCGCGCCGACGCCCTGATCCAGGCCCAGTGGCAGTAGACCCCACTCGTAGTCGCGGCCGACCAGCGAGTAGTAGACCTGGTGCGCCACATAGCGCGGGTATCGGTACTTCTCGGCGATGCCGAGGGACTTCATCAGCTGCCAGCCCGCGAAGTTGGACACGCCTAGATATCGAATCTTGCCGGCCCGCACCAGATCGTCCAGGGTGGCCAGAACTTCCTCGATCGGGGTGCCTGCGTCGAATGCGTGCAGCTGGAAAAGATCGATGTAGTCGGTGTTCAGTCGACGCAGGGCGGCGTCGCACGCGGCGAGCAGCCGGGCACGGGACGAGCCGGCGTCGTTGGGCCCATCGCCGAGGGGCAGGCTTGCCTTGGTGGACACGAGCACCTGGTCGCGCCTGCCCCTGATGGCCGCGCCGAGCACCTCCTCGGAGGCGCCATCGGAATAGACGTCGGCGGTGTCGAACATGGTCACACCCGCCTCCAGGCAGATGTCCACCAGGCGCCGGGCCTGGTCAGCGTCGGTGTTGCCCCAAGCGCCGAACAGCGGACCACGGCCGCCGAAGGTGCCGGCACCGAAGCTCAGTGCGGGAACCAGCAGCCCGGATGCGCCCAGGCGCCGATACTCCATAGCAACCGCCTAACGATTCTCCAGTTCCGTTAAGATGACTCGACCGTACCACGCAGAAAGGCACTAGCGGAACTGGAGACCCGTTACCGTGAATGAGGACAGCGAGCCGGGGACTGTTCGGCCCGGCGGGCGCACCGCACGGGTGCGGGCCAGCGTGCTGCGGGCGGCCGGGGATGTGCTGGCCGAGCGGGGTTTCGCCCACCTGGACCTGGCCGACGTGGCGCGCCGGGCCGGCGTCGGTAAGACCACTGTCTACCGGCGGTGGGGGGCGGTTGCCGGCCTGGTGGCCGACCTGCTGGCCGAGATGGTCGAGGAGTCCGTGCCGCGTGCCGAGACCGGCTCCCTGCTCAACGACCTGAAGGCCAACGCCAACCTGGTACGGCGCACCCTGTGCGACCCCCGCCAGGGCGCGTTGTTCAAAGCGGTGATCGCTGCCGCGACCTATGACGAGCGCACCGCGCAGGCACTGCGCCGCTTCTACGACGCCCGAGTCACCGAGTGGGCGCCGTGTGTGACACAGGCGATCGACCGTGGCGAGGTACCCGCTGGAACCGATCCGTGCGAGGTAATCCGCGCCGTCTCCGCCCCGCTGTACTATCGCCTGCTGACCATCGGGGAACCGCCGGACGAGACCGCGGCCGAGCGCGCCGCCAGGGCGGCCGCAGCCGGCGCCCGCGCCGGGGTGTACGTGCGGTGAGATCGCACGCACCACGGTCGCCGACCCCGGATGCGATCGAAGCGACCCCGACCCCGGCCCCCAGCCACGTCCGTCGCCGCCGGGCAGGAGGACGAAGCTGTTGACGCGTCCGGCCCGGCGGCCGTGTCACCCGGCGCCGGGCGCTAGCTCGTTCGAGCGGCGACTGGCAACGCGTTCGTTCTTTCCGAAACCCGCTGGTCCAGCACCATCCCGATCAGCAAGGCCAACGGGTCGCTGGTCAGCAGTTCGTCCGCCTCGGCGATCTGGCTCAGGGGAGCTGTGCCGCTACTCGGGCGGTCACGGCTGGTCATGGGGCGACTCTGGCCGGCTACGAAGACCGACCCGGTACCCGGATGACGGCCATGTCTCGCGCATTGTCCGCCGGCATGGTCGTCACCCGGGGAAACGGCCGTTGACCGCGGGCCGGTTCGCCGCGCGGTCGGCCACGTCGCGCCACGTGACGGCTGCCCGGCGCCGACCTGGTCCGAGACAAGGCGACCCGAGCTGCGTCACTCATGACGGTCAACTCCTCAGTCGGTGTCTGTTGCCGCGTACCTATCGCCGCCAGAAGAAGTGGTGCACGACACCGCTCGGGCTTGGCACGCGTTCCAGGTGGTAGCGGTCGGTCAGCTCGTCCGGGTTGTCCCAGAGACGGAGACCACTGCCGAGTTCATGCGGGCCGACGGCGATGTGCATCTCGTCGATCAGGTCCGCGTCGAGGAACTCGCGGATGGTCGTGACGCCACCGCCGATGCGCACGTCCCGGCCGTCGGCGGCGGCCTTCGCCTGCTTCAGTGCTTCGTGCGGCGTCGCGTCGAGGAAGTGGAAGGTCGTGTCGCTCAGGGTGAACGACGGCCGAACGTGATGCGTGAGCACGAAGACCGGCGTGTGGAAGGGGGGCTCGTCTCCCCACCAGCCCTGCCACTCGTGGCCCGGCCAGGGGCCACGGATCGGACCGAACTTGTTGCGCCCCATGATCTCGGCGCCGACGTTACGGGTGAAGTCACGTACGACGTAGTCGTCGAGCCCTCGGGTGCCGCCGGGATCGGTGCGGTGAACCCAGCTGTCCGTGGCACCGGCCCAGGCGAACAGGTCACCAGGGTCCACCTGGCCGAACGGGCGTTCGAGGCTTTGCTCCTCGCCCGCTCCGATCCCGTCCTGGCTGACGCTGAAGCAGTGGACCCGGACCCGCTGTGTCATGGCCTACCTCCTGAACGTGGGCGGCTCGCCTGTCGCGGCCGCATGCCAGGTGGTCGTCGCCGACACGCCCCGCGCGACAACGACGGCGGAGATTCCTGGCTGCCGTGGTGGAGATTCCTGGCTGCGTAGTGTCGCGGGAGCACTGTCGGCGACGACCACCTGGTGAGCCGCCGCGCGGGTGGCTGCTTCGCCAAGGAGGAGACCGTGAAGTATCTGATCATCATGCAGATCGACCCGGCTGTGCTGGAACAGCTCACCGACGACCAGCAGCGGCAGATCCAGGAGGGACACGGCGCGTTCATCGCCGCCACCAAGGAGCGCGGTGAGTTCATCGCGGCTCAGGCCCTCGCCGACCCCAGCCAGTCGAAGGTCGTTCGCAGCTCCGGGGGCCAGCCCGAGGTGACGGACGGACCATTCGTCGAGAGCAAGGAGTTCATGGGCGGCTTCTATCTCCTCGACGTCGAGGACGAGGCCCGGGCGGTGGAGCTGGCCCGGCAGATACCCGATGCCAACATCCCCGGCCTCGCCCTCGAGCTTCGGCCGGTGATGTTCGCCGACCTCGGAGCGGGATGATCCCAGCTGAACCCCTCGGCGAGGGCCGGTGGCGCGAGCTCGCGCGACAGGCCCTCGCCCGGTTGCTGCGCCGCTATGGCAGCGCCCAGTTCGACCTGTGCGAGGACGCCGTCCAGGATGCGCTCCTGCAGGCGTACCAACAGTGGCCGGCGCGGTTCCCCGACGACCCGCTGGGCTGGCTGATCGCGACCGCCCGCCGCCGGTATGCCGACCGCGCCCGCAGTGATGCCCGGCGCCGACACCGCGAGACCCGCGCCGCGTTGTTGCAGCCCCCGGTGGCGCCGGAGGCCGTCCAGCGGGACGACTCGCTGCTGGTGCTGCAGCTGTGCTGCCACCCCGACCTGCCACGCTCCGGACAGGTCGCACTGACCCTCCGGGCGGTCGCCGGGCTGACCACCGCCCAGATCGCCAACGTCTACCAGGTCCCCGAACGCACCATCGCCCAGCGGATCACCCGGGCCAAGCGTCGCCTCTGCGAGCTCGGCCGGCCGCTACCGCCACCCGGGCAGGCAGGCGAGTGCGTCACCGCCGTCCTCGACGTGCTCTACGTGATGTTCGCTGAGGCGCACCACACAACCGCCGGCGCGCCTCCCCGCGACGCGGATCTCGCCGTCGAAGCGATTCACCTGACCCGGCTCCTTCGTCGCAGCGTCCCCGAGTCCACCGAGGTCACCGGGCTTCTCGCGCTGATGCTGCTCACCGAGGCCCGCCACCCGGCCCGGGTGGGGCCGGATGGGCGTCTCACCTCGCTCGACGAGCAGGACCGCGCGTTGTGGGACCGGGAGCTGATCGACGAAGGGATCAGGCTCGTCGAACAGGCCACCCCGGGCGCCGAACCCGGCCCTTACCTGCTCCAGGCCTGCATCGCGGCTCTGCACGCCGAAGCCCCCGACATCGCGACAACCGACTGGGACGAGATCCTCGCGCTCTACCGGCTCCTCGAGATCGTGACCGGTCATCGGAACCCCACGATCACCCTCAACCGGATCGTCGCGCAGGCCATGGTCGACGGCATCGACGTCGCCCTCGCCCGGATCGACGCGCTGGAAGCCGACCACCCTGGCCTTCCCCGTCTCAACGCCGTACGCGCCCACCTCCTGGAGCAGGCCGGCAGACCGGACGACGCGGCCAGGGCCTACCGACGAGCCATCGCCGCCACGGTCAACCTCGCGGAGCAACACCACCTCAGGCACCGCCTACGCCGCCTGTCTGGCGCACATACGTGACGCATGGACCACCCAGGACTCCGCCAGGTGTCTGTACGGCCGGTCGGCGTCCGGATCCGGGTCCGCCCTGCCCAACCTGGATTTCAGCGACGACACATGACCGACGGTCGATAGCCAGACCCGTCGATCGTGCACATAGTGGGTTTGAGACGCCCCTTGGGCCGTGGACGGGTTGAGGCGGTTGACTCTCCAGCCGGTGGAGACGCGACGATCGGCTTCATGATGATCGGCCAGCTCGCGGCGAGCACCGGGCTCTCGGTGCGGACGTTGCGGTTCTACGCCGACGCCGGAGTGCTGCCCGCGCAGGAACGCACCGCGTCGGGATACCGGCTGTTCGGGCCGGACGCCGTGGCCCGGGCGCGGCTCATCCGCACCCTGCGCGAGCTCGGTGTCGGGCTGGACCACATCAGGCGCGTGCTCAGCGCCGAAACATCACTGGATGAGGTGGCCGTCGAGCATGTACGCGCCCTCGACGCCCAGATTCGCGTGCTGCGACTGCAGCGCGCGGTGCTGCGCGCCTTCATCGGATCCACCGACCCCGAGGAGCTCCGACGGATGACCGACCTGACCAGCCTGACGACCGAACAACGCCGGCGGATCATCGACGACTACCTCGACGCCGTCTTCGGCGACAGCCCCAGCGCCGTCGCCGACAAACTGGCCATGGGCGCACCCGAGCTGCCCGACGACCCGACCCCGGAGCAGGTCGCGGCCTGGGTGGAGATCGCCGAGCTGCTGCGCGACCCCGACTTCGTCGCCTCCAGCCGCCGGATGGCCGAACGAGCCCGCGCCGAAGGGCCGGAGCCGGACGTGGCGCAGTTCGAGGTCGGCAAAGCTGTCGGCGAACTCGCCGGCCCCGCCGCCCGGGCCGGTGTCGACCCCGCCTCCCCCGAGGCCCTGGCCGTGGTCGAGCGTCTCGAAGCCCTCGGCCCGACCCCGTCTGAAGACCGCACGCGCGTGGCCGACCGCATCGAGGCCTTCACCGACCGCCGGGTCGGCCGCTACTGGACCCTCGTCGGCATCATCAACGGCTGGGCCCCCGACCAGGCGCCCAACGACATCATCGACACCTGGGAGTGGTACGCCCGAGCACTGCGCGCCCACGCCTGACATCCTGCTCCGACGGGAGCGGACCGCTAGTCGGCGGGACCGGATCCGAAGCCGGCATCGCGGGCCCGCAGGATCACCTCGGTACGGGTCGCCGCCCCGAGCTTGGTGAGGCTCGTCGAGATCCGGTTGCGCACCGTCTTCTCGGAGAGGAGCAGCCGGGCGGCGATCTGCCCGTTGGCGAGGCCGTCCTCGACGAGGTCCAGCACCCGGACCTCGGCCTCCGTCAGCTGGGGAAACAGCCGCGGCGAGAGCCCGCCGACGGCGTGCCGCACCTTGTCGGCGATCCCCGGTCCGATGACCAGCTCGCCTCGCGCGACGGCCTCCAACGCTTGCGCGACGTCCGCCTTCGACGACTCCTTCAGCAGGTAGCCGCGTGCCCCCGCCTGGAGGGCCGCCTGCAGCGACGCGGTGGCCTCGCTCATTGTCAGGACCAGGACCGCGGTCCCGGGCGCCTGCTCGCCGATGCGCGCGGTGGCCTCGATGCCGCCAGGCCCGGCATGCGCAGGTCCTCGACGGTGTGCCGGATCTCGCGCACGGTGCCGCGCAGCCGGTCGCGGACCAGAGCGGCGCGCTCCGCCGCGGGGTCGGCCCGTTCCGCCAGGCCCTCGACGATGCCGTCGAGCTGCATCGCCATCGCGGCGAGCTGGGGGCCGACGCCGTCGTGCAGGTCGCGGCGCAGCCTGCGGCGTTCCTCCTCGCGCGCGGCGACCAGCCGCTCCCGGCTGCGCCGCAGGTCATGCTGCGTACTCGCCGCGTCAAGCAGGTCACCGGCCCGCCGGGCGATGTCGTCGAACATCGCCCGTTCCGGCTCGGTGAACTGGTCCGCCGGGTGGCGGCGGCCCACGAGCAGGGTGCCGGCCCGCCCGCTTCCGGTCCTGGCGGGCACCGGCAGCCGCTCGAGCCAGCCGACGGGCGTCCCGGACTCGATCGTCGCCAGGCGTTCGTCACTGCTTTCGACTGCTACGTAGGGCACTTGCAGAGCCTCCCGCACCCGTCCGCGAGCTGTGAGAGCGCGTCCAGCGGCCCGGTGGCCAGGTCGGGCCGGCCGCGCAGGACGGCGAGCACCGCGTACGGGTCGCGGGTCGCGCCGAACAGCAGCCGGTCGACGAGCCTCTGCAGCTGGTCGCGGGCCGCCGCCGCGACCAGTGCCGCGACCGCGAGCACGCCGTAGGCGATGCGCCGCCCCGGCACCAGCGCGCCCGCGCCGGCGACGGTTGCGGCATACGCCAGCACCAGGAACGCGGTGAGCAGGCCGTACACCAGGGTCCTGCTGAGCGCCGTCCCTATGTCGAACAGCCGATGGCGGACGGCTCCGATGCCGATGGCGGCGACCAGCAGCACCATCCCGGCGCCCATGCCCGTGGCCTGCGCGTCCGGCCCGTGCGGGAGCGAACCCAGCAGGGTCGCGCCGACCAGGCAGGCGACCCCGAGAACCAGCCACTGCAGCCGGGCCCGCTCGACGCCGGTGGACCGGCGCAGCCGCGTCACGACCGCCATGAGCCCGAGCAGCCCTCCGCCGAAGATGACGGCCAGGGCGGTGACCATGGTGACGTAGCGCAGCCAGGTCGCGGCCTCCAGACCGTAGGGGTTCCGCAACGTCGTGGACACGTCCAGCCGCGTCGGGCTGAGTATCCGGGCGATCAGGTGACACCCGATGGCCACGGCGGTGGCGGCGACGGGAACGCGCCACCGCCTGGAGGGCAGCCGCCCGTCGGGGAACAGCGCCGGCACCAGCCCCCACAGCACGAAGTACGGAACGTAGCCCCAGACCGCGAACCAGGTGGCCGCGTACTGGGAGGCCAGCAGGTACGGGCCGGTCAGCGCGGTCGTCAGCAGCAGCCATCCGACCCGGTTACGCGGCTGGTAGACCAGCACCAGGGCCGCGACCAGCGGGAACGCGACGGCGAGGACCAGATCCGCGGGGTCCAGTGCGACGTGCTGGGCCGTCCGGGCCATCACGTACTGATGCAGCAGCAGTGCGCCGGCCGAGCAGAAGACCGACAGCAGCGCCAGGCCGACCACGAGCACCGAGGCCGCGACGACTCCGGTCGTCATCGTGACCGCCCGCGCCCGCGCCCGCGCGGGCGCGGGCGCGGGCGCGGGCGCGGGGACGGGGACGGGGGGCGGGAGCGCGGGCGCCGCCGGGAGTGGTGCCGCGCCATCCCTGGTGCCGGGTACCGGCGCAGATGCCCCCATGCACCAAGGATCGCGCCAGCTCGGCAGCCAGCTCGTGCGGTGTCGCGCGCGCGTCCATGGCACGGGGCGGCTGTCCCTCGTTTACGGGACGCCGGGCGCCCGAGGGTGATCCTCACAACGCCGACGGCGATCGGGCCGTCGGTGCGAGGAGGGGACGGGACACCATGACAACCACGACAGCGCAGGCCACCCGCGGCCACACGGACGGCGACGCCGCCGGCGCGCCCACCCGAGCGCGGTGGACGTGGCTCGGTGTCGGCGCCGGGGTGCTCGGCATCGTCGCGACGATGTTCACCAGCCCGAACGTCGGCAGTGACCGGGTCGGGCCGGAGGCGATCGCCGAGCTCTCCCGAGGGCAGGTCCAGCAAGCCGGCGGCGCGCTCGTGTTCGCGGTCAGGGCATCACGGCGCCGGCGGCATCTCGGCGAGGACGTCCGCTGCGGCGGACAGACCGAGACGGGTAGCGCCGGCCTGGACGAAGGCCTGGGCCGTGGCCGACACTGTGTGCGTGCCCCGGGAGGACCCCAAGGCGGCTTACCAGCGTCTGCGCGCAGCGCACCTGAGCGCTGTGCAGGCCGCGATCGAGGACCATGTGGCGCGGCTGGCGTGGCCGCGCCAGCGAATCGAGCGTTACCGCACCGAACGACTCCGGTCGTTGCTGGGGTTCGCGCGCGAACGCTCGCCGTTCCACGCGGCCCGGATGGCCGACATCGACCCGGCCACGGCGACGGTCGACGACCTCGCACGGCTGCCAGCCATGGTCAAGCAGGATATTCAGAATGAATGGGACAGGATCGTCACCACGCCCGATATCGACCGTGCGGGCGCCGAGCGGGTGCTGGCCCGGCAGGGCTGGTTCTCCTACACACCCGCGGGACTCCAGGTGTTCAGCTCGGGCGGCTCAAGCGGTGTGCGCGGCGTTTACGTATGGGACTGGGAGCAGTTCGTCACGCTCGCCTGTCTCGCCTGGCGATGGCAGGCGCGTGGCGAGCGCGCTTCCGGCTCGGCCGGCCGCCCGGTGCGACTGGCCGTGGTGGAGGCCGGCGAGCCGCCACACGCCAGCACGCCGTTGTTCGACGTCGCGACCGGGCCGTCGACGCAGACCGTCGTGATCCCGGCGGCGGCGCCGTTCGATCAGGTGCTGCGCGCCCTGGCGGACGCGCGGCCGACCCATCTCGTGGGCTACGCCTCGGTGATCGGCCGCCTCGCCCGGGCCGCGATCATGGGAGAGCTCGATATCCGGCCGGTTCGGGTGAGCACCAACTCCGAGCCGCTCAGCGCACAGGACCGCCACGCGATCGACACCGCCTGGAGCGCCCCCGTCCACAACCTGTGGGGCTCGACCGAGATCGGCGTCCAGGCAGTCGGCTGCGGCCACGGCGACGGCCTTCACATCTGCGAGGACGAGGTGATCCTCGAGCGGGTCGATGCGGCCGGGCGCTCGGTCGCTCCCGATGAGCCGGCGGCACGCACGCTCGCGACCGGGCTCGCGGGGCGCACGTTTCCGTTTATTCGCTATGACCTCGGTGACGAGATCACGCTGCTGCCCGGCCGCTGCGCATGTGGCAGTTCGATGCCGCGCGTCGCCGACATCGTCGGTCGGCGTGACGACGACTTCCGCTACGGGCGGCGAATGGTCCCGGCGAGCGCATTCCGGTACGTGCTGGGTACCGACCCGCTGATCTCGGAGTATCAGGTGCGTCAGACCGCGGGCGGGGCGGACGTGCTCGTGGTCGGGTCACCCGACGCCGCCGTGGTAGCCGCGGCGCTGGCCTTCTCGCTGCGGCCGTATGGACTTACGAATCCCGACATCAGCGTAAGCGTCGTCGAGCAGATCCCCCGGCACGCCTCGACAGGCAAGCTCAAGCGGTTCATCGCGCTGAGCGGCTAACCGCTTACATCCCGACGTCAAGATCGGTATCAGGGTGAATCCTGCGGATATGCGCACAGCGGCACCGGCATGCCCGGGGTGGCCAACGGGTCGTCGGTCAGCAGCTCGTCCGCTTCGGTGCGTGCGTATCCACCGACTCTCGTTCCCTGCCTGTCCCAGCATCGTGAACGTCCAGCCCGACAGCACGACGGGCCGGATCAGATCGGCGGTCGCGGGTCGTACTGGATGCCGCGCCGAACCTGTCGTGCGCGCTCGACGTCCTGGAGACGCGCCACGAGGTGCAGTGCCATGTCGATGCCCGCGCTGACACCTGCCGAAGTGACCATGTCGCCGTCGTCGACGAAACGGTCGTCGGGACGGGCCGTGAGCGTCGGGTCGAGCTCGCGCAGCAGATCGAGCGATCCCCAGTGGGTCGTCGCCGGTCGCCCCGCCAGCAACCCGGCTCGCGCGTACACCAGCGAGCCGGTACACACGCTGGCCATGAGCGGCACCTGCGCACGTTGCCGGCGCACCCAGTCGAGCTGCCCCTCGTCGTCCAGGTGGGCGCGGGTGCCCTGCCCACCGGGATAGATCAGCACGTCGAGCGGCGGAGACGTCTCGTACGAGTACTCGGGGTGGACGACGAGTCCCTTGGCGGCCCTGACCGGCGTGCCGTCTCGGGAGAGCGCGGTGACCCGCCAGCCGTCGTCAGGAAACCGGCGGGCCCAGAACGAGAGCACTTCCCACGGCCCGACCGCGTCGAGTTCCTCAAAGCCGTCGAACAGCAGAATCCCGATGGTTTTCACACGCCCACCTTCACAGGTCCGGGCCCTGACTCCGACCCCGTTCACCTCGGCTATCGCGGCGGGACCGCTCCAGAGTCCGGCAGAGGCAGCACGAGGGCCGCCCGCGTCAGCCCGGTGGCTGATACCCGCACTGCCCGTGCTGCAGTGGGGGAAACCCCACCGAGAAGGTTCCTTAAACCCCACCACTAAGACACCAGGAGACCGGCGGTCACAAAGCGTCGACGACGCCCAACTTCATGCACCGTGACGTCTAACAACAGTCGACATGCGCAGTTCCGGTGGTCGAACCGTCCGAGGGCTGGCTTCTTGGCCGTGTCCGGAATAATGACCGCCGCACTCATGGTTGCTGGGACCTCCGTGGCCCCGGCACTCGCCGCCGACCGGCACGATTACATCAGTACGCCAGACCACGGTGACGAATCCGGACGCGGCGCCGGGTGGCGCGGCGAGCTGGTGTCGTGGGCGCCCCTCGCCACGCTGACTGATCGGGCCGACGTCGATGCCTTTCTTCGCGAGGAGAGTTTCGATGCGGGAACCGACCGGTACGGGGTCAGCACCTATCAACTGGTGTACCGGACGGTCGACCCCGGCGGGGCGCCGACCACGGCGAGTGGCCTGCTGGCCGTCCCCCTGAATGACCGGAAATGGCTACAGCCGGTTTCCTTCGCGCACGGCACGCAGATGTTCAGGGACGACGCGCCCTCCACGTCGTCCGACGGATTTCTCACCGCCCCACCTGTGACCTTCGCGTCCGCCGGTTTCGCCGCGGTGGCCCCCGACTACCTCGGTCTCGGCGAAGGGCCGGGACCGCACCCGTGGATGGATGTCCCGTCAGAGACCACGGCCTCCCTCGACCTGCTGCGGGCCGCCCGTGCCTTCCTGGCCGACAGGGGCAAGCAGCTCCGACGTGACGTGCTGGCCACCGGCTTCTCGCAGGGCGCGTCCGCTGCGCTGGGACTGGGCCGGGCCCTGCAGGGCGGTGCGGACCCATGGTTCCAGCTGGGCGGCCTCGCGCCGATCAGCGGCGCCTACGCCTTCCAGAATGCGGAGATCCCCGCCGCGCTCAACGGGGAGCTGCACCCGAAGTTCACCGTTGCCTACATGACGTACCTGCTTGTCGCGTTCAACCGGCTTCACCACATCTATGATGCGCCGAACGAGATCTTCCAACCCCGCTACGTCGACGTCTCCGAACTGTTCGACGGCATGCACCCAGGAATTGAGGTTCTCAACGACCTGCCCGACACCTTGTCCGAGCTGCTGACACCGCAGGGCTTCGCCATGCTGGCCCATCCCACCGGCGCGTTCGCGACCGCGCTGGCGGAACTCGACAGCGTCTGTTCCGACTGGACTCCGACCGCTCCCACACGGCTGTATCTCAGCCCCGGCGACGAACAGGCCGCCAACGCCAATTCCACGCACTGTCGCGACCGTTTCGCCGCACGAGGAATTCAGGTCCCCATCGTGAACGTGGGCGTCGACCGCGACTACAGCGGCTTCGTCCATGAGGGATCCGAGCTGCTCGGCACGGCCGCGGTGGCCCGCTGGTTTCTAACACTGCGCTGACCTTGGAGCGCGGGGGCCGACGTCGGCAGCGGCCGTCGCGACAGGACCCAGGACCGCCGGGAGGCAAGGTGGTTCAGGCGGCGCCCAGACCATGGGGCGCCGCCAATCGTTACGGTCCGCGGAACAGACCCGCCGAACCGCGCCGGACGGGTGCGGCGCAGGCATAGTCGACACCGGCGGCGGGTGCGGCCTCGACGTCCACGCAAGGACCTGCCACGCATGGAATCCGAGGGAGAACGGGCACGTGCCGAACACAGACGTAGGGCTACCGGGTCAGGAGACCCTGCTCGCGAGCTGGGAAGCGCTGGCACGGACGTCGTCCGGAGCTCGACTGATCCGGTCGTCAGAAGTAGCCGCCGCCATGTTCCCCGCGTGGGCGCCGCTGAACAACGCGATCGTGTCAACCGGCGACGCCGACCTTCCCACGGCTTCCGTCATCTCCGGGCTACGCGGCATGTACAGGGAGGCTGGCGTCGCCACCTGGGCGTTGTGGATGCCCAGCCGGACGACGGACCTGAACGCGCCCGACCACCCGCGCACGCTCGACGGATTCCAACGCGACACGACGACGCTCGTCATGCGGGCGGATCTCCGGCCCGGGCTGGGCCGGCACGACAGCGTCATGCGGGCCTCGCTCGCCGCCGCCACCCGGGCCGGTGACGAGCCGGTCCCGGTTGCCGAACTGGGCGAGCCGGAGAGCGTCCCGGGCCTGACGGCCTGGGTGCTGGTGCGGGATGACTTCGCTGTCGCCAGCGCCTGGAGCTTCCTACACGGCACCGACTGCGGGATCTACGCTGTCGGCACGGTGCCGGCCTGGCGACGGCGCGGCCTGGCGACCACGTTGCTGCGGCACATACTCGCCGTCGCCGAACAGGATGGCGCGCGGACCGCGACCTTGCAGTCCACGCGCATGGCCCGGAGTCTCTACGAGTCGCTGGGCTTCACCGCCGAGGGCCGCTACGAAGAGTGGATCTCGCAGTAGGCCGTCGAAGGCGGAACCCGCGTGCGCGTCACGGTATCTGCGGCGGCCCTGCTACGGGGGGTCGAGCGCGAGCGCCTGCCGGATGGTGTCGCGCGCGCAGCCGCGAAGCCACCGATGCGGCCCGTCGGCCTCGTGGCGGGGATGCCACGCCTGCGCGATCGTCAGGGTGGGCAGGTCGAATTGCGGCGGGGCGATCGCCGAGAAGCCGCGGTCTGGGCCTCTTCGGGTGTCACCTGGCCGAGCAGGCCGGTGAAGACCGTGAACAGCCGCTGTTCGTCGCGGGTGTGGCCGACGAGCAGTTCGACGTCCCGGCTGGCGCCGGCCGCCGCGGCCTGCCGCGGCAAGATCCTGGCCACGCTCGAACGCTGACATCTCACTCGTTCTTTCCGATATCCGTGGCAAGCGCGGACCGTTCCGTCCCACTCGTCGCCGTGATCACGTCCTGGCAGGCGTCGACGAAGTCGGTGACGATCTGGCGCCGATCGTCGCGGCGCCAGATCAGCGCAAGCTGGCTGCGGGGGGCGTCGATGAGCGGACGGGTGACGACCCCGGCGCGGTGGAGCAGCGGCGCGTTGCCCGCGGCGAGCAGGACGATGCCGATGCCTCCCACCAGGGCCTCGTAGGTCTCTTCCGCGCTGCGCACGACCGCGCCGATCCGTGGTGGCGCCGGGAGCAGGGCGGTGAGCAGCCAGAAGTCCCGCAGGTCGCCGGCGTCCTCCGGCAGCGCGAGGAACGGCTGGTCGGCGAGGTCAGCGAGGCGCAGTTCCGGGTGCGCAGCGAGCGGATGGTCCTCAGGTATCGCCACCAGCAGCGGCTCCTGGGCAATCACCATGGTTGCGAAGTCCCGCGCCGACGACAGTGGCAGCCAGGCGAAGGCGAGGTCACAGGAGCCGTCGGCGAGCCCGGCCGTCGGATCGTCCCACTGGACCTGCCGCAGCTCGAAGTCCGCCGCCGGCTGCCGAGACCGGAACCGCGACCGCAGGGCCGGGAGCAGCCCGCGCCCAGGGCTGGTGCTCATCCCCACCACCAGGCTCGATGCCAGCGCGGCGCGGTGCCGCGCGACCGCACTGTCGGCGTCGTCCCAGGCCGCGAGGACACGCCGCGCGTAAGGCAGGAGCACCGCCGCGGCGTCGGTCAGCCGGACGACGCGCCGGTCCCGCTCGAACAGGGTGACGCCGAGCTGTCCTTCCAGCTGCCTGACCTGCCTGCTCAGCGCCGGCTGCGAGACGAAGAGCCGCTCGGCGGCGCGGGTGAAGTGCAGCTCCTCGGCGACCGCGACGAAGTACCGGAGCTCCCGGACGTGGATGTCCATAACCAACGGCTATCACAGCGGGTCTTGGACACACCACGCCCCGGCGCCGCAGGCTTGGGTCATGGACAAGGTATGGATCATCACAGGTGCGAACAGCGGCTTCGGCCTTGCCTTCGCCCGCGCGGCCATCGAGGCCGGCGACGTCGTTGTCGCCGCGGTCCGCCGTCCCGAAACGATGGACGCGCTCGCGGCCCAGTTCCCGGACCGGCTCGACGTCGTCCCGTTCGACGTCACCGCCACGACACGCGCGCAGGCGGTCGTGGACGACATCGTCGCCCGGCACGGCCACGTCGACGTGCTGGTCAACAACGCGGGCCGTACGCATGTCGGCGCCGCCGAGGAAACAACCGAGGACGAGCTGCGTAGCCTGTTCGAGCTGCACTTCTTCGGCGTGGTGGCGCTCACCCGAGCGGTGTTGCCGCAGATGCGCCAGCAGCGCCGGGGCGCGATCGTGCAGCTGAGCAGTATGGGCGGCCAGATGTCGTTCGCCGGGTTCTCGGCCTACAGCGCGACGAAGTTCGCCCTGGAGGGCTGGTCGGAGGGTCTGGCCCACGAGGTCCGCCCGTTCGGCATCGACCTGCTGATCGTCGAGCCGGGGGCGTTCCGCACCGGCCTGTTCGATCCGACGCGCCGGACGTTCAGCACCGACCAGGGCGACTACGCCGACACCGTCGGCGGCACCCGGGCGATGGTCGAGGGTGGCGACGGCGACCAGGCGGGCGACCCGGCGAAGCTGGCCCGGCTGGTCGTCGAGGTGCTGGGCTCCGGCCGGGTCCCGCTGCGGCTGCCGGTCGGCGCCGACGGGGTCGACGCCGTGCTCAGCCATCTCGACGCGGTGCGCGCCGACATCGATGCCTGGGAGAAGGCGGCACGGAACACCGCGTTCGACCCCGCCTCCGACCCCGCGTCCGCGCCGACGCCCTGACAATCAACGGCCGCGCCCGCGTCGAGAAGTGGTTGAGGCGGGCCGGCCGGCGAGGAACCCTGCCGGTCGGCGAGAGTTCGTGGCCCCGAACGGTTGCTCCGCATACCACGCTCCCGTACGCGGTGTGACGACGCACGAATTTCGCTATACGAAGGGTAGCGACCGCCGCAGATCCCGGAAATCGGTTCCGACCAGTAGTCGCGCTGGTCAGCGGCCTAATACTGATTCGCTTTCGGGGCGCGGGCTTGCCGGCCGTCGCAGAACCGCTGGATGGGCTCCTCACCTCGGGATAGTGTGGCGCGGTCGCATCGTACGGGGGTCGTCTGTCAGAAAGACGGCGACTCGGCGCGCGACAAAGGCGATTGATCGACCCTGATCCGTCATCTTCGTCGACAGGAATGGGCGCGCAGGCATGGGCGAGCTACATGTGATGCGGTGGAACCGGTATGGGCACGCTCGGCTTTACGTGAACCTTCCGGACGGGCAGAGCGTGGCCTGGTTCGACCTGCGGACCGATCAGCTCAACATCCTGCTCGACGTAGATCGGGATGCGGTGCTCGCCGCACTCGCCCCCTACCTGGGACAACGGCCCGAGCCCTCGGCCCACCCGCCGCCGTCGCACGTCGTGCCGCCGCCACCGGCGCCCGTATCGACGCCGGCACCGCTGGCGGGATGGACGCCGGAAGTGCCTGTACGCACCGGGTCCCAGACCGTGCCGCTGCCGGCCGTGCCCCTGCCGGCCGTGCCCCTGCCCGGATCGCCGCCCATGCAGCCGCCGGGCGCCCCCGGGCTGACTGGTGGCGCACCCGCGGACGACCTCGCCGGCAATCCGCCCGGAGCCGCGATCCGGGCGAAGATCGAGGAGCTGACGCCGGGTTTCTGGCGTGCCCTGCTCAACCGTCTGTTCCGCCGGCCGTCGGAGACCGACGGTTGGCGCAAAGGGCTGGTCGGAGAAGAGACGGTGGGTGCGGAACTGGAACTGCTCGCCGGCCGGGGATGGCGGGTGCTGCATTCGATACCGCTGCCCCGAGGCGTCGACATCGACCATCTGCTGATCGGCCCGGGCGGCGTGTTCACCTTCAACACGAAGTACCACGTAGGCGCCAGGATCTGGGTGGGTGACCAGGCCGTGAAGCTGGGAGGTCAGCCCTATCCGTATGTGCGAAAGGCCCGGGCGGAGGCCAGCCGGGCATCGGCGGCGCTGAGTGGGGCCTGCGGATTCGCCGTGCAGGTCGACGCGGTGCTGGCATTTGTCGCGCCGGCGAAGCTGACCGTGGCGCCCTCGCGTGATGTAGTCCATGCCATCCGAGTCCACGCCATCCGGCACGACCAGATCGCGACCTTCAGTGATCTTTCGGCGGTGTGGCAGCCAGCCCATGTCGAGCAGATCTATGCCGCGGCGCGAGACCGGCGTAACTGGCTGAACGCCTGACGGCAGGCTGGGCAGCCTCCCGCCCCGCCCGCCTTCGATTCCCCTGCGGCACGGGGGTGGGTTCCGCGTAGGGTGATTCCTGGGGCCTCGCCAAGGGAGGGGAAGATCGTCGAGCTTCTCGCCGGTTTCCAGGCCGAGGCCACCGGAGTGACCTTGGTCTTCTTAGGTAAATCGACCCTGCAGCTGGCCATCATTCTTCTCGGCCTCAGCCTGGTGTTCGTCCCGTTCGCCTCCTCGCGGCCTCGGAGCACCCGGCGGCGGCAGCAGCGCAAAGCCCGCGCCCGGGTCGCGGCGGTCGCGTCTGCCATGGGTACGACAGGTCTGCCGTCCGCCGATCAGATCGTCGACGACGTCGCCAAACGCGGCCAGATCGTTGCTCGCACACAGGTGTTGCTCCTACCGCCGATTATCGTCATGCTGCTGGGGATTTCCGTATACCTCTGCGGGACAATCCTGCGCGACCACGCCAGATCACCTAACGGAATTCCACCCAGGACAGTCGGCAGCGCGTTCGCCCTCACGGCTGCCTTCCTTATTTTCTTCGGCGCCTCCGAAGGAGTGCGACGATGGATATGGAATCAGAATCCTGAATTCTTCGCGACACATCACCTGCTGCACGCCATCGAGCTGATGTTGAAGTTACAACCCGATGCGTCAGCTGACGGCGGCACCATGGACATCACTCAGGTTCGCCGGGACATCGTAGCGGAGCTCGGGCAGGCCGCCAGATACGTGCGGAGGCTGATCGGACGGCGCCGCCCCTTCGTCGGGCCCGAGGAGCTGGACAATGCCCGGAAGAGGGCTGCGCAGCTGGCACGGGCGATCAGCAGTCAGCAGGAGACAGTCATCTATGGCTCGCTCGCGGAGATCTTCCCGCTGGTCCCGGCGGTCTCGCGGAGTCTGGCAGCGCTTGTCGAGCAGCGCTTCGGGGACCTTCCCCTCAGCGGTGGAGTAGGGCTGCCCGCTGATGCCGCCGAACGCACGCGCGGAGCGCACGGGGGAACCAATGACAACCGGACCGACGGTTCCGGTGAGCTACCACACCAACCACCCTCCGGCCGCTTTCACCCCGAAGATGTGGACACGTTTCGGCGGGAGATAGCACAGGTCTACACCACCACCGCCAGCGCGGAGCCGATGCTCACCCGGGCTGGATACCCCCGGGAACGACGGCCGAACATCGACTATCATCACCCCGAGGCCGCGTGGGAGGAGATCTTCCGCGACCTCGGAAACGGAATCATCGAGGATCCGTTCAGGACGCTGCTCGCCCGTGCCCTTGAATCCTACCCAGCCAATCCGATCTTCACGGAGCTGGCCCACCGCTACGATGTACCAGTGCCGCCATCTCGGCGGCAGGAGATTCCGCAGCGGGCGCGACGGGCGAAGCAGCGGATCAACCGACTGCGTTTCTAGGGTTAGCGGGCGGCCTGTTACGGGGGATCGAGCGCGAGCGCGTGCCGGATGGTGTCGCGCACGTGGCCGCGAAGCCAGCGATGCGGCGCGTCGGTCTCATTGCGGGGATGCCACGCCTGCGCGATCGTCAGGGTGGGCAGGTCGAGGCCGATGTCGAGAGCCACCAGGCCGAGGCTGGTGAGCAGACCGCGGCCGAGCCGGGCGGGCACCAGGCCGACCAGGTCGCTGCCGGCGACGAGCAGCAGCGCGGCGGAGTGGGACGGAACTGAGACCGCGACCGTCCGGCGCAGACCGCGCGCGGCGAGGGCCTCGTCCAGCGGGCCCGCGAAGCGTCCCCGGCGGGACGCCGTGACGTGCCGGGCGGCGGCGAGGCGTTCCGGCGTCAGGCGACCCCGGGCCAGCGGATGCCCGGAACGGACGACGGCGAGAGCCTGCTCCTCGGCCAGGACCTCGATGTGGATTTCCGGTGGGGTCGAATCGATCTCACCGATCTCCAGGTCGGCGGTCCCGTCGCGGAGGAGGTCGTCGGTCGCGTACGGCTCGGGGAGGAACCGCACCCGCGCGCCCGGGGCGTCCCGGGTCAGCCGGTCGAGCAGATCGACGCCGATCGCGGTGGTCAGCGCGTCGCTGGCCAGGATGGTGAACGTCCTGGTCAGGGTGGCCAGGTCGGGTTCCCGAACCGGGGTGAACACCGCGTGGGCCCGTTCCACCAGGGCATGCACCTCGACCTGGACGGCCAGCGCCCGCGGGGTGGGCACCATCCGATGGCCGGCGCGCACGAGGACCGGGTCGTCCATCGCCCGCCGTATGCGCCCCAGCGCGCGGCTGACCGCGGACTCGGTCAGCAGCAGCCGCCGCGCGGCGCCGCTGACGCTCCGCTCCTCCAGCAGGGCGTCGAGAGCCACCAGGAGGTTGAGGTCCAGCGAGGGCATCGATTGCATGGCATGCATCTTGCCATTGAGTAAGTTTCATTTGAGTGCTGATCGTCTGCTGCCTACGCTCGTCTCGTGACCGAACACTCCCCGGCTGCCCCCTCGGCCCGTCCCCGGCGGGGGCCGCTCGCGCTGCTGGACCGGATGCTGCTGCGCGCGGAGGTCGACAGCGTCGACCAGCTGGCCCGACGCACCCGCCGGATCGTGCTGGCCGGCCCCGCGCTCGCCGGCCTCACCTGGACACCGGGCCAGAACGTGACCCTGTTCCCCCAGGACCCGACCCGGCTGGACAGCTGGCGACAGGGGCCCCGCGACATCAAGCGCAGCTACTCGGTCTGGGAGTACCACCCGGCCGGACGGCTGGCGTTGGCCGTGTACGACCACGGCGGCGACTCCCCCGGCGCGGCGTGGGCCCGCGGCGTCGCACCGGGAGATGAAGCGATCATCACGAAGCCGGACGGACGCCTCGTCGCGCGGGCCGACGCGAGCTTCCACCTGTTCGTCGGTGACGACACCGCGGCGGTTCCCTTCGGCGCGATCCTGCGCGGCCTGCCCGCTTCCGCCCAGGTCCGCGGCGTGTTCGAGTGCGACGACCCGGCGGACGCGCTGCCCTTGCCCCGGGCCGGGGACCTCGCCTGGAGCTACCGCCACGGTGCCCCGGCCGCCGGCTCCCCGCTGCTGCCGGCGGCGCTCGCCGACCTCGACCTGCCCGATCCGCGGGACCCCGCCACCAGCACCAGCATCGACATCGGGTCCGGGTCCGATGGCCGCACGGGCCGGCCCGTCGCCTACGTCGCCGGGGAGGCCCGGACCTGCCAGGCCGTCCGCCGCCACCTGGTGAGTGAGCGGGGCTGGGAGCGCCGCCAGGTTATCGTCCAGCCGTTCTGGACCCCGGGCAAACGCGGCATGGACTGACCCGGCCACTCACGATCCGGCGTCCACGGCCGAGGGTGTCGCCAGCGGTGACCTTGACGAGCATCGACCAGTTCGGCAGGTCGATACGACGGCCCTCGTCGCGACCGCGCGCGAAGCCTTGAACCGGTTGTGGCCCGGCTGAAGGCGATTCGTCTGGCGTATGGGCGTTGGGCGTATGGGCGTTGAATGTCACGGCGCCGTCACCTCAGGAGACGGCTGGCCGTGGCCGTGGCCGTCGCGATCAGAAGCCGAGGTCGGTGCCATCTGTGGATCCCGCGCTCCGGCCAGCCCGCAGATCATCATTGAGAGCAGTCGTTCCGCCCGGCCCGACGGGTCGGACGACTGCTCGCTCGCCCACGCGATCGCGGCGACGAACGCGAGCAGGTCGTCGATGGTGATGTCGCCGCGCACGGCCCCGGTCCGCGCCGCACGTTCGAGCAGCCCGGCGCCGGCGGCACGCATGGCCGCGCACGAGCCGTGCAACGCCGAGCTCTCATCCTCGAGGGCCGCCAGGATCGAGGCGGGCAGGCCCTGGTAGACGGCGGAGCCGGTGGCGACCTCCCCCAGCCACGTGAGCAGCGCGTCACGGGGACGCGGCGCGGCGAGCAGGCTCTCGGCCCGCGCGCGCAGCCCGTCGAAGCCCCGGCCCAGCAACGCCTCCAGCAACGCCTCGCGGGTCGGGAAGTGGCGGTAGAGCGTGCCGATGCCGACACCGGCGCGGCGCGCGATGTCCCGTAGCGAGGCGTCGATGCCGTGCTCGGCGAACACGTCCCGGGCGACATCAAGGATCAGTTCGTAGTTACGGCGAGCGTCCGCGCGCGGCGACTCGGCCAACCGGCTCCTCCATCATTGACATCCGGAGCACCGCTCCGTATGTTTCGGAGCACCGCTCCGGAAGATGACCTGAACCTAACAGAAGGGGCTCCGCATGCCGACGCCCGATCGGACCATCCTCGTCACCGGGGCCACCGGCCAGCAGGGCGGGGCCACCGCGCGACGTCTCCTGGCCGACGGATGGCGGGTGAGGGCGCTGGTCCGCGACCCCGCCGGGCCGGCGGCGCGGCGGCTCGCCCTCGACGGCGCCGAACTGGTGACCGGTGACCTGGACGACCGGGACACGCTGGCCGCCGCCACCGAGGGCGTGTACGGGGTGTTCAGTGTTCAGCCGGCAAGCCACGCCCCCCATTTCGTCGAGGGGGAGGAAAGGTACGGTGTCAACGTCGCCGACACGGCCGGGAACGCCGGGGTCCGGCATCTCGTTTACACCTCCGCGGCCGGTACCGATCGAAACCCGGACGGCCCCGCGGCCTCGAAGGCGCGGATCGAGCGCCACATCCGGGAGCTCGGCCTTCCCGCCACCGTGCTGCGTCCCGTCATGTTCGCGGAGAACCACACCGACCCGGTCTTCGGCGTCACCGGCCAGGCCTCGCTGGTCCGGATGATCCCGGCGGGGGTGACGGTTCAGCTCATCGCCGTCGCCGACATCGGAGCGTTCGCCGCCCTCGCCTTCGCGGATCCGGCCCGCTATGTGGGTGCGGCGCTGGAGCTGGCTGGCGACGAGTTGACCCGCGAACACCTGATCACCGCGATCAGCCGCGCGACCGGGCGCGACCTTCAGCTGGATCCGCTCCCCCGGGAGACTCTCGTCCAGCTCGGGGTCGACGTCGACGGCCTCGAGCTGGAGAAGTCCTTCAACGGCTGGCAGGCCGACATTCCCGCACTACGGCGACTGCACCCGGGGCTGATGGACTTCGAGACGTGGCTGGCGCGGGAAGGCGCGGCCAGATTCGCCGCGCTGTTCGCCGAACCGGCGAGCCGCTGACACGCCCGGTTCCCGGGGCGTACCCGCATCCGCCGCTCCGGTTTCAGTCAGCGCCGGTACGCCCCTGGAGCTCCGCCGATCCGTCCTGCGCGTCCTGTAGTTCCTCGCCATGCTCGGTGATCCAGTTTCCGAGCGCTTCCATCGGACCGTCCACCAGGCTCTGCCCGAGTGGAGTCAGCGCGTATTCGACCCGCGGCGGGGCCTGCGCGAACGCACGGCGGGCCACCAGACCGTAGGCGCCGAGCCGGCGTAGCGATTCGGTGAGGACCTTGTCGCTCATACCGCCGATCGCGACGCGCAGCTCGCGGCGCCGGCACGGCCCCGCGCGAAGAGCCACCAGCACGACCGGGTCCCAGATGTGGATGAACAGGTCGGTCACCGCCCGGATACGGCAGTCTGCCACCAGGTCCTCGCAGTGACGTCCCTGATCGCTCATCCCGGCCATCGTCGCAGGTCTCGCGTGCACCGATTGGTGCGTAACGGCCGCCTTACGGTCTCGGTCCGAGGCGATCGCGTCGAACGCGGTCGACGCGGTCGACGCGCACAAGCACGCACGAGGAGGAACCATGCGGATCGGGATTCTGGGCACCGGGGCGCTGGCCGAGGGGTTGGGGCGGGCCTGGGTCCAGGCCGGGCACGAGGTGGTGATCGGCGGTCGATCGCGCGCCAAGGCGGATGCGCTCGCGGAACGCCTGGGCGCGACGGCGCGGGCGGCCGCACCACGCGCGGCTGTCGCCGAGCGCGACGCGGTACTGCTGGCCGTGCTGTGGACCGGTGTCGAGGATGTCCTGCGCAGCGCGGGCGCAAACGAGGGAACGCTGGCGGGGGTTCCGTTGATCGACCCGACGAACGCGGTCGAGCACGGCGTCGGCGTCCTGCTCACCGAGCAGGGCGACTCGGCCGCGGCCCGGATCGCCGCGGCGGCTCCTGGAGCGCACGTCGTGAAGGCGTTCCACCTTTATCCCGCCGCCCAGTGGGCACGACCGCCGGCCGGCGGCGCCGGTGCGGACACATCAGCGCCCACAGTGGCGATCTGCGGCGACGACGAGGCGGCGCTGCGGGTCGTGAGCGATCTCGTCCGGGACGTCGGCGGCGTACCGGCCACGCTGGGAGCGCTGGTCCGCGCACGTCAGCTCGAGGAAGTCGCGGGCTTCGTCATCGGGCTGGCGTTCGCGGGCTTTGATCCGGCTTCGGCCATCCCCCGCGTACCGACGGGAACCGTGTCCGCCTAGCCGAGGACGGAAACGGTCAGCCCGCGGAGCCGCCGGCGATCGTGTAGCTCCACAGCTCGCTGTGCACGCCAACCGGCCTGGGCGCCTCGCCGCCGGCGCGTTCCGCCTCCGAGCGGTGCCCGTGGGCGAAGGCCGGCGAGCTGACCCACGCCTGGAACGACTCCTCGTCGCGCCAGCGGGTCATCACCAGCCGACCGCGCCGCCAGGACCGCCAGGACCGCCGCAGCCAGCGTCATGTCACACCGGCGGCCGTGCCGGACATCTTCTGGTCAGCCGATCGACGTCGACGCTGGAGGCTGATCAGAATCAAGTTGCCGGATGACGGCGAGCTGGATCGCCGGGTGCGGTCCGTGGACCCGGTCAGAGCCGACCTGGCGAGCCGCGACGACGTCGCCCGCCTGGTCAGTGAGCTCGCCAGGGCGGTTGTACGGACCGGGTCCGCTGACGAGGCCGGCCCTGACGGCATGACGGAGTGGCCGGCCCGGTCGGGGCAGCCGCATCGCCCGGGGCTGATGTCGGTGCGAGCGCCGGGAGACCGTTCCGCCAGGCGACGTGTTGTGGTCGCCGGCCTGGCCGCGGCAGCACTGCTGGGAACAGCGGCGTTCACCTTCGGCGACGAGCTTGCCGCCCGCACAGGTCTGTTCGGCTCTCCGGGGATGACGGAGAACGACACCAGTGAGTGGCTGAACACCGGAGCGTCGGACTTTCGCGAGGTCATGGAGTCGTTGCGGCCAGCCGACATCCCCCTGCCGGCCGGCCGGAGCTGGCAGCCCGTCATTGACCAAACGGTTGCGAACGGCCAGCGGGAGGCGGCGCTGATGCAGGTCACCGGAGTACGGGCGGCTTTCGCCTGGTACGCGATCTGTGTCTGGGACGGCGAATGGCTCGCTGCGCGCGGAACGGGTGACAGCGCCCGGGCCGGGCGGGCTGTCGGAGTCATGCGCGGCATGCCGTCCTGGCCGATCATCGTTGCGGTCGACGGGGGCGGCGTCACGGACAGCCTTCACGACATCGCCGAGGCCGCTGCCCGCGGCGATGAGGGCCCGGCCCGGCAGCACATCACGGCGAACTGTGGCTCCGAATGGATCGGTACCGACCAGTGACCTCTGAGCCCGTCAGATCCGCCGCCCATACGGCGTCGAGCGCTGAGGAACCGACAGCCGAGGAAACGACCGAGGAACGGTTCACCTGCCTCGTCAGCACGGTCGGCCCGCGGCTTCTGGCCTTTCTCACCCGCCGGGTCGACCCGGCGGTCGACGCCGCCGACCTGCTCGCCGAGCTTCTGATGACCGCCTGGCGCCGGGTCGCCGATCTACCGTCCGACGATGACGCGGCCACCGCCTGGCTGTTCGGCATCGCCCGGCACACGCTCGCCAACCACCGCCGGGGTCAGACCCGCCGGGCGGCGCTGGCCGACCGCCTTCGCGCCCATCTCGCCACTGTCATCCCGACGCACGCCGCACTGCCCGAACACGCCGTCGAGGTCCGGACCGCGCTGGCGCAGCTCACCGAGGCCGACCAGTTGATTCTCACGCTGACCTGCTGGGACGGCCTGACCGCGGACGAGATCGCCGAGATCCTGCGGATCACGCCGTCGGCGGTCAGGCAACGCCTGCGCCGTGCCCGGGAGCGGCTACGTCAGGCGCTGGCCATCCATCACCCGGCGACCGATCAGACGGCCTCCAGGTGACCGGTGCCACCCCTGCGGTGATGACGACATAGCCGGACGGCTAGCTCGCCCGTCAGGCCGATGTCGTCCAACGCATCGCACACCTTCGGCGCTACGCGTGACGGAACGGTCAGTCCGGGTCAGCCCGCGGAGCCGCCGGCGATCGTGTAGCTCCACAGCTCGCTGTGCACGCCGACGGGCTTGGGTGCCTCGCCGCCCGCGCGTTCCGCCTCCGAGCGGTGCCCGTGGGCGAAGGCCGGCGAGCTGACCCACGCCTGGAACGACTCCTCGTCGCGCCAGCGGGTCACCACCAGCCACGTGGTGCGGTCGTCGGTCGGCTTGAGCAGCTCGAAACCCTCGAAGCCGTCCCGGTCGTCGACCGCGCCGGCCCGCGCGGCGAAACGATGGGCCAGCTCGTCGCCGCTGTCCGGATCGACGGAGATGGCGTTGATCTTGATGACGGTCACGGTGCCCCGGCTTCCCCACTCGGTGGTCACAACTCGGTGGTCGCACGTTTCGCCGATGTTATCGGCCGCCCAGGTCCAGGAAAAACGCGCGGATGTCGGCGGCGAGCAGCTCGGGCGCCTCAAGCCCCGCGAAGTGGCCGCCGCGGTCGGCCTCCGTCCACCGGGCGATCGGCAGCCGCCGCTCGGCGTACGACCGGACCGGGCGGGTGATGTCCTCGGGCAGGACGAGGACACCCACCGGCTGGACGGTGCGCCACGACCGCGGGCCGCCGGTCTCCCGGTGCAGACGGGGCGCCGTCCCGGCGGTGCCGGTCAGCCAGAACAGTGTCACGTTCGTGAGCACCCGGTCGGGACTGATCGGGAAGTCCCGGGCCGCCCACATCGTCATCGGGTCGAGCAGCCAGGCGAGCAGCCCGACCGGTGAGTCGTTGAGGGCGTATGCCGGGGTCTGCGGCCGGGTGCCGTTGACCAGCCGGACCGCCGGCTGGTCGCGCAGGTAGGCCTCGGTCTGAGCGAGCCGCTCCTGGTCCCCCGGGGTCAGCCGGGCGCTGTCCGGGTCGCCGGGCAGTCGCGGTGTCGGCAGGTAGTTGAGATGTATTCCGATGACGTGGTCGGCGTCGTGCTGCGACAGCGCCCGGGACACCGACGCCCCCCAGTCACCGCCCTGCGCGCCGTAGCGGCGGTAGCCCAGCCCGCGCATCAGCTCCGCCCAGGCCCGGGCCACCCGGTCGACATCCCAGCCGCGCTCGCGTGTCGGGCCGGAGAAACCCCACCCCGGAATCGACGGGACGACCAGGTGGAAGTCCACCGAGAGCGGCCCGATCACGTCGAGGAACTCCACAACCGACCCCGGCCAGCCGTGGGTCAGCACCAACGGGAGCGCGTCCGGCCGGGGGCTGCGCAGGTGGAGGAAGTGGATCCGCTGGCCGTCGATCTCGGTGACGAACTGTGGATGACTGTTCAGCTCGGCCTCCGCGGCCCGCCAGTCGTAACGGCGGCGCCAGTGGTCGGCCAGTTCCCTGACCCTGGCCAGCGGCACGCCGAACTCGTCTCCGACGCCCGGTAGTTCGTCGGGCCAGCGGGTGCGGTCGAGGCGTGCGTGCAGGTCGTCGAGGTCGGCCTGCGGCACGGCGACGCGGAAGGGTTCGATCTTCATCGTTAGTCTCCCTAACGTTAGTGACACTAACGTTAGGTCGTTGGTGCCACTAACGCAAGCCCCTAGGATGCGGTTCATGCCGGAACGCGACCGCCACGGGCCGACCGACCCGTCCGCCGTCCCCGCGCGCCTGCGGTCACTGGCCAGCCGGCTCCTCGGCCGCGGCACGGTGCACGCGGAACGGATCTCGAACGCCCGTCTCGCCGCGGCGGGGGCGACGCGGTGGCAGTACGCGACGCTGGTCACGCTCCGCGACAGCGGCCCGGCGAGTCAGGCCGCGCTCAGCGAGCGCACCGGCATCCACCGCAGTGACATGGTCGCCGTGCTGAGCGGCCTGGCCGAGACGGCGTACGTGCAACGCGCCCCCGACCCCGCCGACCGGCGCCGCAACATCGTCACGCTGACCCCGGCCGGGCGGTCCTGGCTGCACACTCTGGACCAGCTCGTCGACGAGACCCAGGAAGAACTGCTCGCCCCGCTCACCCCGGCCGAACGCGCGGAGCTGGTCCGCCTCCTGCAACGCCTGGACGACCACCACTCGGCACGCTGACAGGTCGAGCGCCCAGGCTCGAACATGACGACCACAAACAGCGCGGACAAACAACCCGAACAGCCTGGACGAACTGGATCGGCTGAACGGACAGGACGGGTTGGACGGGTTGGACGGGTTGGATGACCACCAGGCACGGTGCCCGACGCCGGTGCCGCGAAAGGAGATCGAGCGTGAGCACTCTGCCGCAGGAACTGAGGGACCTCATCGAGTCCGGGCCGATGGCCCACCTGACCACCATCAACGCCGATGGCAGCCCGCAGGTGACGGTCATCTGGATCGGCCTGGACGGCGACGCGATCGTCACCGGGCACATGTCGAAACAGGTGAAGCTACGCAACATCGAGCGTGACCCGCGGGTCGTGTTGTCCTTCGACGCCCCGCGGGTGCCGGGCGCCTTCCTGAACCAGTACGCCGTGGTGCGGGCACGGGCGACGGTCACGCCGAGCGATGACACCTGGGACCTGCTCAACCGCCTGGCGAAGGTCTACATCTCCCCGGAGGCCGAGTTCCCGGCGCCGCGGGGCCCGGGATTCATCGTGCGCTACGCCGTGGAGCGCGTCAGCGGTGTCGGCCCCTGGGTGCCGACAGCCGGCCAAGCCAACAACTGAACCGACGGCCAAACGCCGCGCCGACGAGGGTCGCGCCGGCGCGACCGTGGATTTCACGAAAGCGGGAGGTCAGCCTGTGTCCCGGGTAAGGGTTCACAACTTCTCCGTCTCCCTCGACGGTTATGGCACCGGCGAGGGGCAGAGCCTTAAAAGGCCGTTCGGTCACGCCGAGGGGCGGTTGCACGACTGGTTCTTCCACACCAGGTCGTTCCGCGCGATGCACGGCGAGGACGGCGGAGACACCGGGGTGGACGACGCGCTTGCCGGAGCATGGGAGCCGGGCATCGGCGCCGAGATCATGGGGCGGAACAAGTTCGGGCCGCAGCGCGGCCCCTGGGAGGACCACGAATGGACGGGGTGGTGGGGCGAGGATCCCCCGTTCCACACGCCGGTCTTCGTCCTGACCCACCACCCCCGCCCGCCGTTGGTGATGAAAGGGGGCACGACGTTCCACTTCATCGACGCCACCCCGCAGGAGGCGCTCCGCCAGGCACGGGAGGCCGCCGGCGGCCTCGACGTCCGGATCGGTGGCGGGCCGACCATGGTCCGCGACTTCCTGGCAGTGGATCTGATCGACCACCTGCACGTGGCCGTCGTGCCGATCCTCCTCGGCCGCGGGGTGCGGCTGTGGGAGGGCCTCGAGGAGATGGAGAAGCGCTTCACCGTCGAATCCACGACGACCCCCAGCGGCATCACCCACGTGACCTTTACCCGACCCGCCGATCAATGATGAAACGCGGCCCAGGGTAATTGACTTATCTTGCGCGAGCCGGCGTCCCGGGAGACTGGCTCTCGAAGATCAGGCAAGGCGTACGGATTCTGGCTGGCCGGGCCTCGGCCGGGTTCGGGAGACCGCGAAGAGCGTCCAGCGCGGGTTCGACGATCGTGGACCATTTCGACGCGGGGACGTCCCAGAAGGTCGACCATGTCCGGAGCTCGATCTGCCGGGCGGCTTCCAGCGGGGTCGAGGGACGTCCCGCGCCGGTGAGGGTGAGGTCGGCGACCAGGCGCAGGCCGGCCTGCTCGGCGAGCCGGGTGACGGTGTCGGGCGCGTCGCGACGGGACGCACCGTCGGCAAGCGTGGCCTGCGTTGCTTGGATGATCTCGGAGATGTCCGATCCGTCGGGCGCCCCGGCCCCGACGAAACCGAACCGGCCGCCCGGGCGCAGCACCCGGACGACCTCGGCCAGCACTGCGGGCTGATCGCCGACGAGGTGCAGCACGTGCACCGCGGCGCAGGCGTCCACGGTGCCTGAGCGGAGTGGGATCGCTGTCGCGTCAGCGCGCAGGATCCGGCCGGGCAGCCGTCCCACGGCGCGGGCGAGCATCCGCTCGGAGAGATCCACTCCGGCCACGGACCAGCCGAGTTCGACGAAGGCGGCGGAGACCAGACCGGTACCGACGCCGATCTCCAGCAGCCGCGCGCGTTCCGGGGACGTCTCGCCGAGCAGGTGCGGAGCGAGCGCGGCGGCGACGGTCCGGCCACGTTCCGCCCCGCCCCGCGTCTCGTCGTAGCGGTCCGCCATACGGTCAAAGTTCACGGACTCCGGCACAGTCCAAGGCTAATCCCGCACCACGACACCCCGCCGTCGCAGGCCGCCGCCCAGCGCGGACGCGCCGAGGTGAGCGGCGAAAAATGCGTGGCGGGCGGCTGCCGGTCGCGGGCAGACTCGTTCACCGGAGGTGGTCGCGGCCCATGACGTCCGGATTCACGGCCGAGTCGTCCCGTCCCATGCTTACCGGCGAGGAGATCGAGAGGTTCGTCGCGGACGGATTCGTGCGGGTGGCTGGGGCGTTCAGCCGCGCGGTCGCCGACGCGGGCCGGGCGATTCTCTGGGAGACGATCGACGCCGATCCCGCGGACAGCGCGACCTGGACGCACCCTGTCGTCCGCGTGGGCGGGCGCGCCGACGAGCCGTTCCGCACCGCCGCGTCCTCGCCGCGGCTGAGTGCCGCGTTCGACCAGCTCGTAGGCCCCGGGCGCTGGCTGCCCCGGGTCGGGCTGGGCACTTTCCCGATTCGTTTCCCGCACCCCGACGACCCGGGCGACACAGGCTGGCACATGGATGGCAGCTACGCCGCGGACGACCCGGCGCAGGCCGCGGCGACAGCGCCCTGGCCGTGGCTCAATGTGGCCTCACGCGGCCGTGCCCTGCTGATGCTCTTCCTGTTCTCCGACGTCGGCCCGGCCGATGCCCCGACCAGGATCAAGGTCGGTTCGCATCTGGACGTCCCGCGGTTCCTCGAGCCGCTCGGTGGGCGCGGGACGGACGTCCTGAGCCTGTGCCGGACGATGGACGCGGCCGGCCGGCTCGACGCCGCGGACCGTCCGACCGCGCTGGCCACCGGGCAGGCCGGGGACGTCTACCTCTGCCACCCGTTCCTGATCCACGCCGCGCAGGTGCACCGGGGGTCGACTCCCCGGTTCCTCGCCCAGCCGCCGCTCGAGCCCGACGGCCCGCCGCTCCTCGGCGACACGGATCTCCCCTGCTCTCCGGTGGAGCAGGCGATCCACCGCGGGCTGGGAGGCGACGACCCGGCGGCCTCCGGCTGAGCCGGCCGAGGCGGTTGCGGCGGTTGCGGGCCGGCTCTGACAGCCTGCGCTCAGGAGGCTTTGACCTGGCGGCGGAGCCTGTTCCGCGGGCGCGGGCTCACCGTTCCCGGCGGCGGCGCCGACGGAGCGACGAAGGCGGACGGGACGGGGAGCGGCACCGGCGGCGGCGGTGCGCAGTAGCCGTACTCGACCTGGCGCCGCCAGACGGTGAGTCGGCACTGCTCGCCGCTCACCGTCCAGGTGCGGCGCTCGGCGCGGTCCTCCACCTGTACGGGGCCGGTATTCGCGGGTTCGGCTGATCGTAGGTGCGCCCAGGAATGCGCGTCCTCCCACTCCGCGAACGTGCCCACGAGCTCACCGTCGCCGTCGAACACAAGAAATCGCCGGGTCATCGTCGTCCCGCCTCTCTTCTCACCGGCCGGCCGGGTCTTTTCGGCGGTCGGGTTGTCTCGCCGGTCGGAAGGTCTCGCCGGTCGGTGGGTCTCGCCAGCTGGTGGGTCTCGCCGCGCTTCACCGGACCCGGCGGATACCCGCCGGCGACAGGAAGGACAGCGGCGCGACCAGGTAGTCGACATAATGGTTCTCGACCGCGTACGCATCGGCGTCGGACGCGGAGTCGAAGGCGAGGACGATCCGGCGCGCCCGACGCGGACCGGCCGCGAAGAGGATCACGCCGAACATCGAGGAGGAGTCGGGGTCGTCAGCCTCCCCCAACCGCATCGTGGCCGGCCGGACGCGCCTGCCGCAATGACCCCTGCTGCGTGAGTAACGATTCATCGGGACTCCAGTTCCCAGTTCTGGCGGGGCGGCCGCGCGGGCGCGGCACCCGCCCCCGCGAAGGCGCTCCGGACGGATGTCGGTCACGAACCGGCCGGCGGCTGGGGCTGTCACCGGACACGGCATGGCCGAGACCATCGCCGGCCGACGGGCGGCACGGCGCACGGCAGCCTGACGGGCGGCACGGCGGGCAGCGGCCTGACGGGCGGCGGGCACGGTCACCGGGCCGACCGCACGGATCGACGGAGGGACCATGCCGACGTGGCAGGCCGACCCGATGGCGCAGCCCAACCTGATGTGGGCGGCCGACCCGCCGTGGCAGGGCGGGCGGCACCGGCTCACGGCCATCCATCCCGTCCCGACCAGCACCGACGCTCCCCCGGTAGGCCCCATCGTCGACAACATCTCACCCAGGGGCTCGATTTCGCCACTCAAGGTGAGCACCGCTTCTGCAGCATGGAGCTTGCACCACGCATATGCAAGCCCTTGTGTGTTGGTTTCACTACAGATTGCGCACTATCTATGTGATCAGATTGTGGATGCGTAACGGAATGCTCCACAACGGTTCCGGTGACCGGGAGGACGGGTGACGGCGAGGAACAGCGGTCCCACGGTGCGGCGCCGGCGGCTCGGCGCCGAGCTCCGCCGCCTGCGCGAGGCCGCGGGTGTGGACGTCGAGCAGGTCCGCGAGGTGCTGCGCTGCTCGGCGTCGAAGGTGAGCAGGTTGGAGAACGGGCGGATCCCGGTGCGCACGAGGGATGTGGCGGACCTGCTCTGGCTGTACGGGGTGACTGACGCCGACCACCGCGAGGCGCTGCTCGGCCTGGCCCGCGAGTCGCGGCGGCACGGTTGGTGGCAGGCCTACCAGGACGTGGTCCCGGCCTGGTTCGAGGTCTACATCGGCCTCGAGGCCGATGCTTCCTCGATCAGCGTGTACGAGCCGCAGCTCGTCCACGGCCTGCTGCAGACCGCGGACTACGCGCGGGCGGTGATGCGCGCGAGCAACCCGGAGGCGCCCGACGACGAGATCGAGCGCCGGGTGGCGCTGCGGCTCGACCGGCAGTCGCGGCTGCGCGGCGACAGCCCGCCCCGACTCTGGGTGATCCTCGACGAGGCGGTCCTACGCCGCCCGGTCGGCGGCGCGGCGGCGATGCGCGCCCAGCTCGAGTGGGTCGCGAAGACATCCGAACTACCGAATGTCACCGTTCAGGTGCTTCCCTTCGCAGCCGGGGCACATGCCGGTATGGGCAGCACATTCTCCGTTCTGGGATTCGCGGACGAGACGGATCACGATGTGGTCTACATAGAAAAAGGCGCCGGAAGCCTCTACCTGGAACGTCCGTCAGAAATTCGCCGCTATAGAGTCAGGTTGGATCACCTGATGGCGTCCGCTCTTGGCCCGGCGGACTCCGTGGCGTTGATTTCCGCTGTTTCGGAGGAGCTTCGATGAGGACATCCAGGAAACCGGCGGTCACCGACCCGGCCGCGCTCCCGTGGCGCAAGAGCAGTCACAGCGGCGGGGAGGGCGGCATGTGCGTCGAGGTGGCCGACGTCGACGGCGGTGTGGCGGTCCGCGACTCCGCCGACCCGCTCGGCCCGGTTCTGGCCTTCAGCAGCGCGGAGTGGGAGGCCTTCCTCGCCGGGGTCCACGACGGCGAGTTCGACCGCCCGCGCGCCCGCCGCTGACCGGCGGATCCGGACAGCCGGCGGGTGTCAAGCCGCTGACCAGCCGTTCTTCGGCTCTTGCGTAACCGGCTCACGTCGCGCACTCTGTAGATGTTCGTGCGGGCCGCGTTGTTCCAACGTCACGGTCGTGTCGATCGTGCGATGCCCGCTGAGGCCGAGCGCGGGCGCACGGTGCCCGTCCCGTCACGGAGGAGCGACGTCGTGATTGCCATCGAGCGGGTACCCGCCCCGGCCTGACCCGGCACGATCTGCCGGGCGGTCACCCCACGCCGGCTCCGTGACCGGGCCGCCTGCCCATCGCACACCGCACTTCCGACCAGCACCGACGGTCGCGTCGAGCCCGATCCAACTGCTCCGCTCGGTCCGCTACAACCCAGTCCGCTCAACAGTTCAACCCGCTCTACTGCTCAGTCCACTCAACAGCCCAGCCCGCTCGGCCCAGTCCGTTCCTTTGGATTCGCCCGTAGTACTCCACCTGTTCCCCTGGTACCGGGAGGTGATCGCCGTGGCCACCGCCACGACCAACCTGCTGAACACCCCGCTGAGCGATCCGCGTGCGGAGCGGGTCCGCCGCGCCGCGCTCGCCGCGTATGTGGACGGGAAGGTCAGCTTCGCGCAGGCGAACTCCCGGGTCAGCAAGGCGATCGAGCGCTTCGGGCACTGACCGCACGTCAGACCGCAGGTCAGGGACCGTGCGTCAGATGAGGTTCAGCCGCCGGTCCGCCATGCCGATCGTGAGGCGTTGGCCCCAGGTGAGAGCCACCGAGTCGGTCTCGATGCCGTCACCGAAGACGACCAGACGCTCGGATTCGACCAGCAACTCGAGCCGGACCGCTCCGACGAGGAGCCCCTCGGTGCAGGCCGTCCCCGTGGTCGGGGACGGCCACGCCTCACGGGTGAACCAGATCAGGGCGGGCGCCTCGCCGGCCGGCAGGTCCAGGGCACTGTGCCGCTCGCGCCAGACGGACCGGCACCACCCGGTGCTGCCCGTGCCGGTGCTGACGATCAGGCCGGACGATGCCTGCCGCTCTGTCGTGACTCCGTCGTACCCGGGCGCGCGCAGGAGGTAACGGGCCGTCTGGTGGCCGGGGTCCCCGATGTAGACCTCGTTCAGGGCACGCACGACCTGTCCGTCGTCGGAGCGTGCCTCGACCATGGTGAGGTGGCGCAACGGGCCGCCGGCGCCGCCCGCGCCGCCCGCGCGCCGGAGCGCTTCGGCGACGGCCAGCAGGCGCCCGGTCTCGCCCGGCTGGTGCCGGACGAGCACGCCGGGGTTGCGCGAGGGATCGGCGTCGATGCCCACGACGGGCTGGTCGTCGACGTACTTGGCGACGTTGGCGACGAGGCCGTCCTGGCCGACACAGATGATCACATCCTCGGGGTCGAACAGGAAGCGGTCGAGGTCGGCGCGCTCCACCTCGCCGCGCCGCCAGCTCGGCGGCACCGCGGCGGCCACCTGGCGCCGCGCCGCCGTCTGGGCGGCGTGCCGGGCCTCCACCTCGGCCATGTCCCGGCCCCGCGACCGCAGGAAGAACTCCGCCTGGCCACGGGTGCCGTGGTGCTCCAGCAGCTCGGTGTACTCGGTGCGCCGGTGGACGATCACCGCGCGCGGGGCGAGGCTCACCGCTCGCCGCCGGCCGGGACGGCGGCCGTCAGGCCGGGCCGGGCGAAGCGGGCGAACGCCTCGGTGAGGACGTCCGGCGTGATGGTGAGGGCACCGATGTCCGGCAGGTGGTCGGCCAGGTCGCGCACGGCGAGGGCGACCAGCGTCGCCGTGTCCATGCCGGCCAGCGCGCCGACCCGGGCGGCCTCGGCGTCGGCCTCGGCCGCGCCGACCAGGCGGACCGCGTCGGCACGGGCGGCGGCCTCCAGCCGCACCCGCTCGGCCTCGGCGCGGGCCGCGGTCTCGGCCCGCTCGGCCTGCGCGGTGGCGCTGATCCGCGCCGCCGCCGCCTGCTCGGTCATCCGGCGTTGCTCGTTGGCGCCTTCCTGGACGACGAGCTGTTCCCCGCGGCGGGCCAGCTCGATTTTGCTCTGCAGCTCGTTCTCGCCGATCCGGCGCTCCTGCTCGACCGCCAGCGCGCGGCGGCTGTAGGTGGCGCGGTCGGCCTCAGTCTGGATCTTTTCCCTGGTAGGGGTGCCCAGCGCCTTCTCCACCTCCGGCACCGGCCGGATGGCGACGACCCGGACACCGACGAGCGCGATCCCGGTCTGGGCGAGACGGGCGTCGCCGCCGAGGCCCTGGCCGACGCGCTGGCGGACCGCCGCGACGCCGTCCACCAGGGCGTCGGTGAGCGGCATGCGGACGAGCTGGTCGGCGGCATACTGCTGGGCGGTCTCCGTGATCATCTCGGCGAGCCGGGCGAGCGGGTCCTCGCGCCAGCTCCCCAGCTCGGGGTCGATGCCGAAGTCGAGACGGCTCGCGGCGAGCGCCGGGTCGGCGATGCGGAAGGTGACCGTCGACTGGACGGCGACGTCGGCGAAGTCCGCGGTCCGGGCGTGGAAGACGACCGGAAGCTCCCGGTCGTCCACCGGGACCTCGCTGATCACGGCCGTCCGCGGCCGGTACCAGAACACCAGGCCGACGCCCTCGTGGGCGACGGCGGTGCCCCGCTGGTGGCGGATGTACGCCGTCGGGGTGCCACGCAGGTGGCGCAGGAACAGAACACGGCTGATATCGGCCATCGCCGAACCTCCTCACACTCTTATCGTCGAACTGACGATAAGAGGGACTGTAGAGCCCTACCCCCCTTTTCGTCAACCTGACGAGATACCATCGCCGCCATGACCACGCCGCCCGCCGCCGGCTCCCGCACCGCGCCCGGCTCCCGCCCCACGCCCGGCTCCGGCACCCCGTCCGAGTCCGGCGCCACGCTCGACTCCGGCGCCGCGCCTGGTCCGGCCGAGATCCTCCCGGCCGAGATCGTCCCCGTTCCGCTGGCCGTGGATCTCGTGGTGCTCACCGTGCGCGATGACACTCTCTGTGTCCTTCTGGTGCGGCGCGGGATCGAGCCGTTCGCGGGGCGATGGGCTCTGCCCGGCGGGTTCGTCCGGCCCGACGAGGATCTCGACGCGGCCGCCGTCCGCGAGCTACGGGAGGAGACCGGCCTGGCGCGCTCCACCGGCCATCTCGAACAGCTCGCGACCTATGCGGACCTGGACCGCGACCCGCGCGGGCGGGTGGCCACGGTCGCGTACCTGGCGCTCGCGCCTGACCTTCCGGTTCCCGTCGCCGGCACCGACGCGGCGGCCAGCCGGTGGTGGGCGGTCACCGACATCCCGCGAGCCGGCTCGGACGGCGACTCGGGCGCAAACGGTACGGACGGCGGCACAGGCGAAGGCGCGGGGAGCGCGGACGGCGGCGCGGGCGGGGACGGCCGCGCGGTCGGCGGGATGACCGGGCTGGCCTTCGATCACGCCAGGATCCTGGCTGACGGGGTCGAACGTGCCCGTTCAAAGATCGAGTACAGCCCGGTGGCGACGGCGTTCTGCCCGCCAGAGTTCACCGTCGCGCAGCTTCGGCGGATCTACGAGATCGTCTGGGGAACCCGGCTGGACCCTCGCAACTTCCACCGTAAGGTCACCCGCACGGCGGGCTTCCTCGTCCCGACCGGACGGACCACAACGCGGGACGGCGGCCGTCCGGCCGAGCTCTTCACCCGCGGGGACGCCTGCCTGCTGCATCCGGCGATGCTGCGGCCGGAACCCGGAGACCGCTGACCCGCCCAGCACCGTGTGTCGCCCGGGACCAACGCCCCGGAACGACTCAGGAGCACCGAGACGGAACAGGCAGCGCCAATGCGGTCGTACCTGTGGACTCGCTCACGCGATGCACACTTCAAGAAACCGTTAGTAACGCATCGCGTGCCGAGCGTGAGACAGTCGTTGTGGCCGGCCGCCCGGGTTCACCCCCCGATCGCCCGGGCGCCCGGCCGTCCATCCGAGTGAGGCGCACCAGCAGCCCCGGCCACGAGCCGGCGCCGGCGACGGCGACGTGCACCGGAAGGCCCAGGAACCGCAGCGGGCTCAGTGCAGGGCGGGCGGTTCCGCCGCGCGGGACACGTCCTGGTCGAGCGCCGCGCGACTGAGGGCCGCCGTCCAGCGGTGGAAGTCAATCAGTGATGCGCGCGGCTCCTGGCGCCACAGCGCCTGGGTCACGTAGGCGGACAGGCCGTTCGGGCCGACCCGGCGCAGCACGACCTCCAGGAGATCGCTCGGCAGATTGACCGAGACGACCCGGTACCCCGGATCCTGGTATCCCGCCGCATCGTCGAACCCCGAATCGTCCGCGTACACGCGATCCACCAATCCCGGCCGAGCGGGGCCGCACCTCGAACGCCTGCCGCGATGCCCTCACCGACCCACGGGCCCACGGGACATTTCGCCCATGAGCCCCATCCTGACTCAGCTCTGCGCACTCCGCAATGGGTCCATGACCACGCCGAACCTGTCGGCCGACCCGTGCGCGGGCGCGCCGCCCGGGGCGGTTCCGCCGCCGTCGTAGCCGGCTCCCGTCCCGGGAACAGCCCAGTCATCCTGGTCGGTGGCACCGTCGAGGGGACGATAGCCGTCCTCGTCGGCGGGGTCGTAACCGGCTCGGGGATCGACGACCGGCTCGTCCTCGACCGACCGGTTGGCGGCCATCCGGTCGCGGCCGAGCGCGCCGATGCCGGCGGCGACCATCACCAGCGAGACGACGAAGGCGAGCAGGCGCGGGCCGTCCGGCGCCGGCTCGTCGAACAGGGTCAGCCCCAGGGTCACCGGGAGGAACGCCGAGACCCCGCTGGTGACGGGGAAGGCGATGACCGCGGCCCGGCCCTGCAGGCCGCGCTGCTCCAGCCCGAGGGCCAGCACGGAGAACAGGATGAGGACGTAGGGCGTCGGCGTGGACAGCAGGTCGATGAGCGTCGAGTCGCTGTTGCGGCGTTCGTGCACCGCGAGCCCGATCTGGCGGGTGGCCAGGGTCGCGATGGCATAGCTGACCCCGGCGGCCAGCCCGAACCCCAGCGCGGCCCCGGCGACCTGCCGTTTCGCCGCGGCCAGGTTCGCGCCGAACGCGCACAGCAGCGAGAAGATCAGCCCGAGCACCAGGAAGGCGAGCAGGACGCCGTTGCCCGCCGGGCTGCCGACCTCCGCGTTGCGGTGGAAGGCGTAGGCGAGCAGCCCGACGCCGGCCACCATCAGGCCCACGCCGCTCCAGCCGACCCGGCTGATCTGTTCACCCAGCGCCCGGCGCGCGAGCAGGGTGAACACGATCATGTCGAGGGCCATCACCGGCGCGACGAGCGCGACCGGCGCCACCGACAGGGCGTAGACCTCCAGCAGGAACGAGCCGGCCTCAACCCCCAGACCGATCAGCCACAACGGCCGGGTGGCCAGCCGGGCCAGCAGGCCGAGCCCGAGGCCGGTACCGGCTTCCTCCCTCCGGGCGGCCATCGCCTGTAGCAGCGGCGCGACCCCGTACAGGGCCGCCGAGACAATGGTCGTGGGCAGCCCGATTACGAGCGCCGTGTTCATGCGCGGCTCACCATCGCAGCGTCCCATCCGCCGACACGGGCGGCCGAGCCAGGGTGCGCCGCCCCAACGGCGGCGACCCCGGCGGCATCATCTCCCACAACGCGACGGCTCCCCCAGCACATCTCATGACGTATTGACTTTCATGGCACCTGGCCCACCCGCGCGCGCGGCATCACCAGTGGACGCCCAGTCCGATCTGGGCCAGCGCCGCACCGAATGCCTGCTCCCAGGCCTGTGGGCTGACGGCGACCCGCTGCGAGGGCGGCTTGACCCGGTCCAGACAGGCCAGGGCCGACCGGGTCAGGGACAGCGAGTCCGTACTGGTCACCTCGGCATGGCCGCGGTCGAGCTCCTTCTGCAGGTTGTCCCGCCCGTGGCCGGGGACGACGTCCATCAACAGCAGGTCGCGCCCGATCACGCGAGCCTCGCTGCACGTGTCCCCCGACGAGGTCACCACCAGGTTACTTGCGGCCATGAGCTCGGGAATCCGGTTGGTGAATCCGAACGGGATCACCCGGTGGTCGCGCTGCGCGAGGGCGGACAGCCGCGCGGCCAGCTTCTCGTTGCGGCCGGCGACGGCGAGCACCCACACCCCGGCCGCGGCGAGTGCCTCGGCGGCCTCGACCAACGGGCCGAGGCCCCACGATCCGGACATCAGCAGCACGCACCGGCTCTCCAGCGGGATGCCGAGATTGCCCCGGGCCTCCTCCTGGGTCGGCGGGTCGTAGAACGGCGTCCGCACCGGGGTCGGCACCACGGCGACCCGGGCCTGCGGGGCGAACCGGCGCACGTAGCGGGCCGCGGTCTGGGACGTCACCAGGAACAGGTCGGTGTTGTCCTGCACCCAGATGCGGTGCACGCAGCAGTCCGAGGAGAACACGGCCGTGGTCATCCCCGGAAACTCCGACTTCAGCCGGCTGACCGCCGCCGCGGCGGAGGCGAAGATGGAGATCACCAGGTCGGCCGGCTCGGCCCGGATGTCCTCGCGCAGCCGCGGCACGAGAAAGTGGCTGGACGTCCGCTCGATGGCCCGCGCCACCCGCCCGCCCGTGCGTAGCTGCGAGAAGTGCAGCGCGTCGTACACCCCCGGGACGGCGATCAGCCCACGGAAGGCGTTCTGCCCGAGCGTGCCGTTGCGGCCGTCCGTCATGCGCAGGCAGTCCGCGGTGCGGGTGTGGAACCCGCGGCGCTCCAGCGACGTCGCGCAGGCCTCGGCCATCACGTCGTGGCCCATTCCGAGGGAGCCGGAGAGCAGCAGCACGTTCCCGCGCCGAGACTCGGGCTCGCTCTCCGCCGTGACGTCGCCCATGATCCCCTCGATCCCGTCCATCTTCGACACGCTCATTCCGATGAGGTTGCGGAGACGCCGAGATCCCCGATCGACGGCGCAGTCACCGCGGGTGGCTGCCGGTTCGCCTGATACCACTCGATGTACTGCCGGACGCCGTCCAGGAACGGCGTCGTCGGCCGCCAGCCGAGAAGGCCGGCGGCCCGCTGCGCGGAGATCTCCCGGCCGCGGAAGTCCCCCGGCCGGGCTGGCATGTGCTCAATCTCCGTCCCGGGGAAGTGCCGCTGGACGGCCTGGGCCATCTCCAGCACGCTCACCGGCTCGTTGCCCTCCAGAGCGAGGGTGGTGTTCGCCGCGGAGTCGGCGAGCGCGAGCACGTGCGCGTCGGCCAGATCACGGACGTAGACGTAGTTGCGGAACTGCAGGCCGTCGCCGGCGACGGTCAGCGGCCGGCCGTGCACGGCGTTGTGGACGAACCTGGCCAGCACCAGCTCGTCACGCATGCCGGGGCCGTAGGGGATGCCGTACCGCAGGATCGTGAACGGGAGCCCGTAGGTCTGCTGGTAGCTGTGCAGGAGCAGCTCGGCCGCGAGCTTGGTCGAGGTGTACACGTGCCCGGCTCGCGCGAGCACGATCTCGGCGTCCTCGGTGAGCGGCGCGGGCCGCGGATGGTCACCGTGCCCGGCCGGAGCGGGGACGCTGCCCGCCGCGAGCCCGGACGGCTGCTCGGTCGGTTGCGCGGGCGGCTGAGCGGGCGGTTGCTCGGTCGGTTGCGCGGGCGCGTCGGCCACGGCGCCGTAGACCCAGACGGTGCTCGCGAACACGACGCGGCGCACGCCGGTGCGCCGGGCCGCCTCGCACACCTTGCCGGTTCCCTCCACGTTGAGGCGCACCGTGCGCACCGGGTCGGCGAAGGCGAAGTCGACGTTCGACATTCCGGCGATGTGAAAGACGACGTCCACGCCCGTGAACGCGTCGACGAGCGCCTCGAGCTCGAGAACGTCGATCTCGCGGTAGGCGGCACGCGGGTCGGGCCGCCTGCAGGTGCTCAGGTCAAGCGACAGCACCTCGTGGCCGGCGTCGAGCAGGCGGTCGACGACGTGACCGCCGATGAATCCGGATCCTCCCGTGACGGCTATCTTCATCGCCGGGCACCGTCCAGTTCCATTCCGTGGACGACGGCACGGAATGCCGAGATGACATGTTCGGCCTCGGCGTCGGTCATGTCGGAATGCAGTGGCAGGCAGACGTGCCGCGCGCAGATGTCCTCGGCCACCGGCAGCTGGACCTGCGCATACCGCTCGAACACCGGCTGCTGGTGCAGCGGGGCTTCGTACACCTCACCCGCCATGGAGACACCGTGTCCCTCCCGGATCTCCTTCTTCACCTGCGTCCGGTCGACGCCCCGGGAAAGAAGAACCGGGTACTTGTAGTAGTTGGTGACGCCGCCCTCGACCGCCTGCGGCCGTTCCACGCCCAGTTCGTCGATCGCCTGGTCGTAACGGGCCGCGACCCGGCGTCGGCGGGCCAGGAAGTCGTCGAGGTGACGCAGGTGGACGCGGCCGGTTGCGGCGTGCACCTCACTCATCCGCCAGGCGTACCCCTCGCGGATGTGAATGTTGCCGAGGAATCCCGCCTTGCCCTGGTCACGATAGAGGAGGGCTTCGTCTCGCAGCCGGTCGTCGGATGTGACGACCATTCCACCCTCACCGCACGTGATCAGCTTGGTCGGGTAGAAGGAGAACGACCCCGCCACCCCGAAGGAACCGGCGTGCCGGCCGGCGAGACTTGATCCGTGCGCGTGGGCCGCGTCCTCGACGAGCACGATGCCCCGCTCGTCGAGGAGGCCACACAGCTCGTCGATGTCCGGCGGAATCATGCCGCCGATATGCACGACGACGACGGCTTTCGTCCGCGGCGTGACGGCTGCGGCGACAGTCTCCGGGCTGAGCGCGAAGGTGTCTGCGTTCACATCGGCGAAGACCGGTGTGCCGCCGGCGCGGAGAACCGCGAACGCGGTGGCAGCAAAGGTGTTCGTGGGCACGACGACATCGAATCCGCCCACGCCGATGCTTCTTAGGATGATCTCGAGGGCGGCCGTTCCGCTGTTCACGGCGACGGCGTGGCGCGCGCCGTGCATGGCCGCGAACGCCGCCTCGAATTCCTGGGTGTGCGCACCGAGAGTCAGGGCACCGGTCGAGAGGACCTCGGCCGCGAACGACGCGACCTCTGCGCGGTCTTCTGGCGAGAACACGATGCGCGCCGCGGGGACCTGCACCAGTTCAACCCCCCTAGGTCAACGAGCCTATTAGCTGTAGTCAGTCGCGCACGCAGCGCGAGCAGCTTCGAACGCTACCGGCTCGCCCCCGGACCGGCTCGCAACATCGCGAAACCTGACCATCCGAACTGGTCGAAACCAAAGGTCCGGTCCACCCAGATCGCGTTGATTTGCACCGGACCCTGCCGTTGGCAGGCTACAGACCCCCGACAGGGGGTCGGCCGCTACTGCCGCGTCGATGCCGCGACAACCCCGTCGACACATCACCGCACGCCTTTTTCCTTCACCTGATCCCCACCGCAACGTAACCGTGCACAGTGTTTGCGCGACACACCGCAACCGAGGCCAGACGATTGCTACTCATCAGGATCAGTCGGGTTCGTGTTGTCATCACCAGGATGAACGCGGATCACCAAATGGGTAGGCCCGATCGGTGTCGGGCATCCGACGGCACGACAACTCCCCCAGGCGCTCACCCACCGCCCGGACATCTGCCTAACAGGCATCCGGCTGGCAGACGCCGAGTTGCCACCCACCCGCCCGACATACGCCCACAGACGGCCGGTAGCACGACGAGGCCGAGCGCTCACGGCCGGTGCGGGACGCGGCGGGGATGAGATCGGCTGCGCGCTCCGGGCCACACCCGGGGCAGCGCACGCGGATGCGGAACAATGCCCGGCGACAGGTTCCATCGGCATGCCACCGACATTCGGCACGGGGGGAAGAAGAAGTCCCGGCGATCGCGCGGCTCCTTGCGTACGGGGGGAACGCAGGGAGTGCGGAGATCGCCGGGACTTCCATTCACTTTACGACCCCCAGATGGCAGACGCGACAGGACTAAAGTCCCAACCCTGGCCCGAACCGTGGCCCGGCGGCGGGCTCACGCCTCCTCGAAGACGACCTCGCCGCGATCCGCGTCGAAGAACAGCCAGTTGGAGGGCCGCCCGATCGCCGGGCCCACGTTCACCACGACGGTGACCGGATCGGGCCCCGCGACGCGTACCGGCACCGGCACCCCGGAGACCACCGGGACGGACCGGACCGCTCCGGACCGCCCGGCGCCGGGGAACCGCGGCTCCCCGGCCCGCCCGCTCTCGGCCCTGGACTCGGGTTCGCGCTCGGGCTCGGGCGCGGGCTCGGCGCTCCAGCGGATCTCGAAGACGGCCCGGTGGTGGGTGTGCCCCACCAGCACCAGCGGGACGGCCGGCACGTCGCGGGCGCGGGGGACGAACGAGCCCGAGCCCGGATCGACATCCCAGCCGATCTGGTGGCCGTGCATCCCGACCGCGCAGTCCACATGGGTCATCGACACCCCGGACAGCAGCGGTGCCAGCAGCTCCGGCACCTGCTCCGGAGCGAGCAGGTCCCGGATCCGTTCCTCCTGGTTGCCCAGGATGCGCCGCAGGTCGGCGAGCTCGGCCCACAGCTTGGGGTCGGGATCGACGACCTCGTCGAGCGGCCAGAACCGCCCTGGATCGTGCCGGCGCATGGGCACCTTGGCCTCCAGGTAGTCACCCAGGCAGACCACCTCGTCGACACCGACCTCGTCGGCGGCGGCGAGGACCCGCCGCAGGGCCTTGCGTTTTCCGTGCAGGTCGGCCATGACCGCGTACCGCATGCCATCCAGCTTGCTCCGCAGGCGGGAGGCTGGACGGCGCGATCAACAGAAAGATCACATCGAGTGGACAGAGGAACAGCTCCGACTACCCGGAGGGGTCACCACAGGACCAGGCCAGGGCGGCCGAGGGACCAAAAAGAGCCAGTGGCGCGACCGGGTTGTCACGTTGGCCACACACGGGAAACACCAGGGTGCTTCACTGCCACCGTGCCGCGACCGGACGTACACGATGCGCATCGACATCTCGGGGTGCTGCCGGCCCACCCCTATTACGGTGGACCGCCGGTGGTCCCCGACGTCCGCGCCCGGGCGACGATCGCGCAGCTGCGCGCGGACCTGGACGCCGAGCGGACGTCCGCGGCCGTGGTGATCCCGAACTACGGCGTGCCGAAGCCATCGGTCGCCTTCGGGTTCAACGAGCTCTGTGTCGAGGCGGCCCAGGTGGACGAGCGGATCCTGGCCGGCCTGTGGGTCTCGGCGCGGCCCGAGGACACCGAGGCCACCGAGCGCGCGCTGGCACTGGCGGGCGAGCGGGGCGTGGTCGCCCTCAAGCTCAGCTTCCTGCTGGGCGGGGACGTCACCGACCCGGCCTGCCGGAGCCGGCTGGACCGGATCTTCGCCGTCGCCCGCGCGCACGACCTCGTCGTGCACGTCCACACCTCGCCCGGGGGTGCCGCCGACGTCGACCGGATGGGCACACTGGTCGACGACTACGCGGCCGAGGTCGCCGTCCATCTGGTCCATCTGGGCGGTGGCGCGAGTGGGCACATCAAGCTGATCGGCGGTCGCTTCTTCGACTGGGTCGCCGCCGGGCGCCGGGTCTACACCGACGCGAGCTGGGCGGTCGGCTTCGCGCCGCGGTGGTTCGCGGCGGAGGTGGCCCGCCGTGGCCTCGGCCACGACCGGCTGCTGTTCGCCAGCGACGAGCCGTGGAGCGACCACGAGGGCGAGCTCGCCCGGCTCACCGGTGCCATCGGCGACCCGGAGCTCGCCCGGAGGGTCCTCGCGGAGAACTTCCGCGACCTGTATCTGCGCGAACGGACACCGCGACCACACCCAGCGACTACTTGGTAACCGTCGGGCGGCCAAAATGTAAGTAGTCGATCACAACCGCCAGATTGAGACACACGGAGACCGAGACAGGAGCACGCATGGAGCTGACGGAGCTGGAGCGCCAGAGCCTTACCGAGGTTCCGCACCCCTCGCTGCCGCCCGGGAGCAACCTGTACGGCTCGACGAAGCTCTTTCCCGACTACCAGGCCGAGGACGGCGAGTCCTACCTGACGCTCGTCCACGGCATCGCGCACGAGTCGTCGGTGAGCTTCGTCGCGATCCTCCAGGCCACCCGGGCACTGCGCAAGGGCTTCGAGTCCGTCATCTACTTCTACGGGCCCGGCGCGATGAACTGCATGGCCACCCGCGGGTTCCCGCACACCGGCGACTCCGCGTTCGCCGGCGAGCACAACATCAACGCCCAGATCGAGACCTTCATCGAGGAGGGCGGCAAGGTCTACGTCTGCCGGTTCGGGCTCTCCCTGCACGGCCTGCGCGAGGAGGACCTCATCGAGGGCGTCATCCCCGCGCACCCGCTCGACATCCAGGACTGTGTCATCCATTACACCCGCAAGGGCGCGATCGTGAACTCGACGTACATGCTCTGACGCCCCGCATCCGGCTCCGGACGTCCCGGCTCCGCACCGCCGGCTCCGATCACCGCGGGCTCCGATCACCGCGGGCGGCTGCCATCTGCCCCGCCCGGAGCCGGGACGTCCGGTGCCGGACGCACCGGCGTCCGGCCACACCGCACCCCAGCGACACCGCACCCCAGCCACAAGCATCGCGACACCTCCGCACCTCGCCAGTACCCGGCACCTCGGCGTACCGGGCCCCGCGGACATGGGCCCCGCAGGCATGGGCTCCCGCGCGTCCGCGCGCCGGCCGGCACCTCAGATGCCTCCGAACCTCAGATGCCTCCGAACTTCAGGTGCCTTCGAATGTCTCCACCCCGATATCTCCACCCCGATCTCCCGCCCAGGCCCACAGGCGCTGCCCCACCCGCGACCGGGCCGGGCGCGGATTCCCGACGGGAGACACAGATGAGAAACGGTCCGGCGGCCGAACACCGGCCTGACGACGGAGCCGAGGCCCCCGTGTGGGCCGAGGCCGCGGCCTGGCTCGGCGAAGCATCTGACCGGCCCGAACGGGCGGGCGGCCCCCTGGCCCCCGTGGGCGCCCGCCCGTCGGGCGGACTCGACCTCGCGGTCCGCAGCGCCGTCGCCGTCCGCGGGGTGCGCGTCGCCACCCCGGTGCGCCGCCGCGGCGGCGCCGGTCCGAGCGACGACGGCCACGTCGTCGTCGCGGGCCGGGGACTGGCCCTGCCGATCATCCCCAGCAGCCCGTACTCCGTCGACGCCGGCCGGCTGCTGCTCGACGGTGTCGACCTCGGCATCGAGGCCAGGCCGGTGCGCCGGCCGCGCTTCTACGACCTGAGCACCGCCGACGGCGTCCCCTACTCCCAGCTCGCCCGGCTGCACGGCGCGGACGTCCTGGCCACGACGGTGCTGCAGACGTGTGTGCGGTACCGGGAGCCGGAGCGCTGCCGGTTCTGCGCGATCGAGGAGTCGCTGCGGGCCGGGGCGACCACCCGGCTCAAGACCCCCGGGCAGCTCGCCGAGGTGGCGCTGGCCGCCGTGCGGCTCGACGGGGTGCGCCAGATGGTGATGACCACAGGCAGCACCGCCGGCCCGGACCGCGGTGCCTCGCTGCTCGCCGAGTGCGTGCGGGCGGTGACGGACGCCGTCCCGGGGCTGCCCGTCCAGGTGCAGTGCGAGCCGCCGGCCGACCCCGCGTTCATCGGTGAGCTGCGCGCGGCCGGGGCGAGCACGATCGGCATCCACATCGAGTCGCTGGACGAGGCCGTCCGGCAGCGCTGGACGCCCGGCAAGGCCACCGTCTCGGTGGAGCGGTACGAGCGGGCCTGGGCCGAGGCCGTCCGGGTGTTCGGCCGCAACCGGGTGTCGACATACCTGCTGATCGGGCTCGGCGAGGATCCGGACGAGCTGGTCGCCGGCGCCCGCCGGCTCATCGCGATGGGCGTGTACCCGTTCGTGGTCCCGTTCCGCCCGATGGCGGGCACGCTCGCCGAGCGTGACGGGGCGCGGGCACCCGAGCCCGCCCTCGTCGCGGATGTGACGGCCCGCGTCGCCGCCGAGCTGCGCGCGGCCGGCATGCGCGGCGCGGACCAGGGCGCGGGCTGCGCGGCCTGCGGGGCGTGCTCGGCCCTGCCCCAGGCCGGGGGGTGATCCTGATGTCCAGTCTGCTGTCGGGGGGGCACACGCCGATCCGGCACCGCACCGTGGACACACTGGCGATCTGGGGTGATCGCCGGGCGCTGGCGGGCCAGCCGCCGTACCGCGTCGAGCAGGCCGAGGATCTGGCCACCTTCACCGCCTACGCCCGTCTGCGGCGGGAGGTCTTCGTCGACGAGCAGGGCCTGTTCTCCGCGACCGTCGCCGGCGATCTGGACGAGGTCGACAGCGACCCGCGCAGCATCGTCCTGGTCGCCCGGGTCGTCGGCGGGCCGGATGACGGCACGGTGATCGGCGGGGTGCGGCTGGCGCCGATCTGGCGCGGCGAGGACATCGGCGCCTGGCAGGGCGGCCGGCTCGTCGTCGCGGCGGCCGCCCGCGGGCGCTACGCGGGGGTCGGTGCCGCGCTGGTCCGGGCGGCGTGCGCGCGCGCCGAGAACGAGGGGGTGCTGCGCTTCGACGCCGCGGTGCAGCCCGACCGGGCCCGCTTCTTCGGCCGGCTCGGCTGGATGATCGCCGGGACGACCACGGTCGCCGGCCGCCCGCACGTGCTCATGCGCTGGCCCATCAACCGGCTGGCGGCGGTGGCGGCCTCGATCAAGGCCCCGCTGGCGACCCTGCTGGCCGGGATGCGCCCCGGCGGCCCCGGGTTCGTCGGTGACGACGGGGCACCGGTGCCCGGCACGGACGTCGTCGCGGCCTGCGACGCGATCGTGCCGTCGATGGTCGAACGCGACCCCTACTGGGCCGGCTGGTGCGGCGTGCTGGTCAACCTCAACGATCTGGCGGCGATGGGCGCCCGGCCGGTGGGCATGCTCGACGCGGTGGCCGGCCCGACGGCGTCCCGGGTCGCCCGGGTGATCGGCGGGCTGCGGGCGGCGGCGGAGCGCTACGGCGTGCCCATCCTGGGCGGCCACACCCAGCTCGGGGTGGCGGCCGCGCTGTCGGTGACGGCGCTGGGCCGCTCCGAACGGCCGATCCCCGCCGGCGGCGGCCTGCCGGGGCACGCGGTGACCCTGACCGCCGACCTGGGCGGTGACTGGCGCCCGGGGTACTCCGGCCGGCAGTGGGACTCGACGTCCAACCGCCGGACGGCGGAGCTGCGCGCGCTGCTGGACCTGCCACGCCGGCACCGCCCGTGCGCGGCGAAGGACGTCAGCATGGTCGGGATCGTCGGCACGCTCGGCATGCTCGCCGAGGCGAGCGGGTGCGCCGCCGAGCTGGACGTGGCCGCGGTCCCCCGGCCGGCGGGCGCCACCGTCGGCGACTGGCTCACCTGCTTCCCCGGTTACGCAATGCTCACCGCCGACGTCGACGACCGCCCCGTTCCCGCGCCGAGCCCGGCGACGTCGCAGCGCTGCGGCCGGCTGCTCAACGGGACGGGAGTGACCCTGCGCTGGCCGGACGGTGTGCTGACCCCGGCGCTGTCCGGCCATGTGACGGGGCTGGGCCACGCGTGAGCGCGGACCGCGGGGATGGCGCGCACGGGGGGCCGGAGCCGGCCTCCCGCGCGGTGACGATCGCCGCGGTGACCGCGCCGTTCACCCGTGACCTGGACGAATGCCTCGCGGCGATCAGTCGGCTGGTCGACGGGGCCCGGCGGCGCGGGGTGGATCTCCTCGTGCTGCCCGAGGGGGCGCTCGGCGGCTACCTGCGGGCGCTGCCCCCGCGCGGGGACGATCTGGCCCCGCGCGGGGGGCCACCCGCCCTCGATCCGGACGGTCCGGAGATCACCCGGCTGGCGGCGATCGCCGGGGATATGGTGGTCTGCGCGGGATACGCGGAGCGTGACGGGCGGTACCGGTACAACAGTGCGGTGTGTGTGCACGGTGATGGCGTCCTCGGCCGGCATCGCAAGGTCCACCAGCCGCTCGGCGAGTCCCTCGCCTACGAGGCCGGCCGTTCCTTCACCGCGTTCGACAGCCCACTCGGCCGGATGGGGATGATGATCTGTTACGACAAGGCGTTCCCCGAGTCCGGGCGTAGCCTGGCGCTCGCCGGCGCGGACATCATCGCCTGCCTGTCGGCCTGGCCGGCCTCGCGTACCCACGCGGCCGACGACATCGCCGCGGACAGGTGGCGGCACCGCTTCGACCTCTACGACCAGGTGCGCGCGTTGGAGAACCAGGTCGTGTGGGTCTCGTCCAACCAGGCCGGCACGTTCGGCTCGCTGCGCTTCGTCGGCAACGCGAAGATCGTCCATCCGGACGGCTCCGTGCTCGCCTCGACCGGCACGGGCGCGGGGACGGCCGTCGCGACGGTCGACGTCACCGCGGCGCTGCGGGCGGCCCGCAGCGGCCTGAACCACCTGCGGGACCGCCGCGGCGCGAGCTACGAGAAGCAGTGCCTGCTCGCCGGTGAGCCCTACGACCCGCGGCGGGCCGCCCGCCCGGCGGCCCCCCGGCCCACGGCCGAGCACGGATCTCGCCCGTCCCGGCCCGCGGGACCGGCGCACTGATGCCCGACGCGATCATCATCGGCGCGGGGGCGGCCGGCCTGACCGCGGGCCTGCTGCTCGCGCGCCGCGGCTGGCGGGTCGACGTGCTCGAACGGGACGTCGACGACCGGCCCGGCGACCTGGCCGGCATCGACGACTGGCGCCGGCCGGGCGCGACGCAGACCTGGCACTCGCACGCCTTCCTGGCCCGCTGCCGGTCGCTGCTGGCCGAGCACGCCCCGGACGTCCTCGCCGCGCTGCGCGCCGCGGGCGCGCTCGAGGTCCGGCTCGCCGAGCACGCGCCGCCGACGCTGACCGGCCCCGCTCCGGCCGACGACGAGCTCGTCGTCCTCGGGTGCCGGCGGGCGGTGCTGGACTGGGTGCTGCGCGAGGTCGTCGCCACGCAGCCCGGTGTGACCGTTCGCTCGGGGACACGCGTCGTCGGCCTGCGCATCGAAACCGATCCCGCCCCGGCGGGGCCCGCGTTCTCGCGCGGGCCGGTGCGGGTCCGTGGCGTGCGGTTGGCTGACGGCTCCAGCCGTGACGCCGACCTCGTCGTCGACGCCGCGGGGCGGCTCTCGCCCGTGCGACGGTGGCTGGCCGACGCGGGCGCCGACCTGCCGGCGCCGGCCGAGGCCGACTGCGGCATCGCCTACTACTCGCGCTACTACCGGCGTAGCGGCCCAGCGCCGGACATCGCGCTCAACCGCGGTCACACCACCGGCGCCTCCTTCGACCGCTACTCCTGCCTGATGTTCCCAGCCGACGGCGACAGTTTCTCGATGACCTTCGGCGTGCTCCCCGAGGACACCGGCATCCGGGTGCTTCGGCACGGCGCGGCGTTCGACGCGGCGGTGCGGTCCATCGAGATGTTCGTCCCGTGGCTGGACCCCGGGAACGTGCGGCCGGTCTCGCCGGTCACCGCGATGTCGCACCTGGCCAACCGGCTGCGGCCGCTGGTCGCGGACGGGCGTCCGGGCGTGCTCGGGCTGCTGGCGATCGGCGACGCGGCGGTCATCACCAATCCCGCTCACACCCGCGGGGTCTCGCTCGCCGTGCTCGGCGCCGTCCGGCTGACGGAGGTCGCGAGCGGGCTGCGTGACCCCGCCGAGCGGGCGCTCGCCCTGGACGAGTCGATGCGGGCGGAGCTCGCGCCGTGGTTCGAGGACTCGTGCGCCCAGGACGCGGCCCGGCTGCTGCGCTGGCGTCCCGAGCAGCCGGTCGTGCCGCAGGCACGGGGTGCCGAGCCCGCCGAGGGCGCGCCGCCGACCGGCTACACGCCCTGGCCGGCGGCCCCGGCCGGCGGTGCGGGCGCCGCGCGGCCGGCCGGCGTCACGAACGGCGAGGCCTACCTCGCCGCGCGCCGCGACCCGGAGATCTGGCACCGGTTCACCCGGCTGCAGAACCTGCTCGCCGCCCCGTCCGACGTGCTGGGCGACTCGGGGTTCGCCGCGCGGGTCCGCGAGATCCTGGCGACGGGCTGGCGGCCCGCGGGCGTACCCGGGCCGAGCCACGACGACCTGGTCGGGCTGGCCACCGACGCGCTCGCCCGGGTCGGTGCCCCGGAGCCCCGGTGAGCGGGAGCGCGGCAGGCGGGAGCGCGGCAGGCGGGAGCGCGGTGAGCACAGGCGCGGTGAGCGGGAGCGCGGCGGGCGACCCGCTCTCGGTGGCGCTGCTGACCTACTCCACCCGGCCCCGCGGCGGGGTGGTGGCCACCCTCGCCCTGGCCGAGGCACTGGCGCGCGCCGGGCACCGCGTCAGCCTGTGGACGCTGGCCCGCGGCGGGGACGCCGGCTTCTTCCGCCCGGTCGACCCGGCGGTCGAGGTGGTGGCGGTGCCGTTCCCGGAGGTCGCCGACGAGACGGTCGGGGAGCGCATCCTGCGCTCGATCGCCGTCCTCCGGGATGCCTTCGAGGCGTTTCCCGGCGGGTACGACATCGTGCACGCCCAGGACTGCATCACCGCGAACGCCGTGGCCGACTGCGTCCGCACTGTCCACCACCTGGACACCTTCACCACCCCCGAGCTCGTCGCCTGCCATGAGCGGGCGCTGCGCCGACCGTACGCGCACGTGTGCGTCTCGGCGGCCGTCGCGGCCGAGCTGGCCGCCGGCTGGGGGATCACCGCGACGGTGATCCCGAACGGCGTCGACGCGGCCCGCTTCACCGCGGCTGCCGGCCCGGAGGCTCCCGCCCGCGCGGCCCGCGGGCACTGGCGTGCCCGGCTCGGCCGGTACGTGCTCGCCGTCGGCGGGATCGAGCCGCGCAAGGGGACCGCCGACCTGGTCGAGGCGTTCGCGCTGCTGCGGGAGCGGGTGACGCCGGTCTCCCTCGTCGTCGCCGGTGGGGAGACCCTGTTCGACTACCGCGGGTACCGCGAGCAGGTGCTGGCCCGGGCCGCGCAACTCGGCGTCGAGCCCGTCATCCTCGGGCCGGTGGCCCACGAGGAGCTGCCCGCCCTGGTCGCGGCGGCGAACGTCTTCGCGTTCCCGTCCGCGAAGGAGGGGTTCGGGCTGGCCGCGCTGGAGGCGCTGGCCGCGGGTGTCCCGGTCGTCACCCGTGACCTGCCGGTGCTACGCGAGGTGCTGGTCGCGGCCGGCGACGCGGTGCGCTTCGCCTCGACGCCGACCGAGTTCGCGGCCGCGCTGGAGGCGTTCCTCGACTCCGCGGAACGGCGGCCGGCCGCGGGCGCCGAGCAGCCGCGGGCGGGAGCGGGCGCCGGACATCCGCGGGTGGCGGCCGGGCGGGCGGTCGCGCGAGGGTACAGCTGGGCGACCGCGGCCGACCGGCATGTCGCCCTTTACCGCGAACTGATCAGAACACAGGCCACCGGACGGCCGACGCGCCGAATCAGTGTCACCACAGATAAATCATCCATCTCATTGTAAGAATTTAATGACGGAAAGCGACATCTCCGGCCCGGATCCGGTCCGGACGGTCCCCCAGGGTGCCGAATCGACTCTGCTCCGTCCGCCGCGGCGAGTCGGAAATCCGACGAATGCGTCACGGTGCCGATGGACCCCGGCCGCACCGCGTCCACGGTGTTTCATCGAGGATGCGGCGGTCGCCGAGAACCACAACGACGAGCCGAACGGCAGACATAGATGTATGACGAAGCACCGGCCTGGTACGAGGCCGCCATCGATACTCGTCCCGAGCGGCTGGAGACCGAGGTCGACGGGACGATCATCAGCTACCGGTGCTGGGGGCGGGTCGACGGTCCCGCAATCGTGCTGGTGCACGGCGGCGCGGCCCACGCGGGCTGGTGGGACCACATCGCGCCGCTGATCCCGGCCGAGTACCGGGTGGTGGCTCTGGACCTGTCGGGCCACGGTGACAGCGGACGCCGCGAGGAGTACTCGCTGAGCACGTGGGCATCCGAGGTCGTGGCGGTGATCGGCCACGCCGGGATCACGTCCCCGCCGATCATCATCGGGCACAGCATGGGCGGCTGGGTGACCATCACGACGGCCGCCGAGTACCCGGACCGCGTCGCCGGCATCGTCGTCGTCGACTCGCCGGTGAAGGAGTCGACCCCGGAGGAGCGCGCCGCCCGCGAGCGGACGGCCTTCGGCCCCCTGCGGGTGTACGCGACGGCGGCCGACGCGCTGGCGCGGTTCCGCACCGTCCCCGAGCAGCCGAACAGCCTTCCCTACATCATCGACCACATCGCCCGGAACTCCATCGGCGCGATGCTCGGCGGCTGGACGTGGAAGTTCGACCCGAACGTGTTCGGCAACCGGACGCCGTCCCCCGAGGTCCTGCGCAAGGTCCACTGTCGGGTCGCGCTGTTCCGCGCCGAGAACGGGCTGGTCACCCCGGACATCGGCGAGCTGATGTACAACCTGCTCGGCCGGGTCGCGCCGGTCATCGAGATCCCGCTCGCGGGACACCACGTGATGCTCGACCAGCCGCTGATGCTGGTCACCGGGATCCGCACCATCCTGGCCGACTGGGAGCACTCGTCCCCGCAGGAGCGCGCCGACTAGCGGGCCGGCCGGGGGCGCGGTTGCCACTCTCTGCCACATCCACGGTTAATCCGAGGTCGGGCGGGCATCCGGGTCTACACCGATCCGAATGGACACCGCCGGAGGGCGGGGTCAGGTCCGGTCGAGGAGGAGACGGCATGACCAGCACTTTCACCCGCCAGCCCACGACGTCGGCCCCAGCACCCCCCGCCGATCTCCCGGTCGCCCCGGGAGACGTCCCGACATCCCCGGACGGCGTCCCCGCCGACCAGGCCGGCATCCCGGGCCTTCCGCCCGATGCCACGGTGCAGACCACATCGCCGCGGATCACGCCGTCGACCCCCGCCACGGTGACGGAGCCGCGGCCGGCATCAACCGGCCGCCTCGTCTCCGACGTCGCGACGGACGTCTCCACCCTGTTCCGCCAGGAGATCGCGCTCGCCAAGGCCGAGCTGCGCGAGGAGGCCACGAAGGCCGGCAAGGGCGCGGGGATGTTCGCCGGAGCCGGCGGGGCCGGCTACTTCGCGCTGCTCTTCGTCCTGCTCGCGGTGATGTTCGGGCTGGGCGAGGTCATGGCGCTGGGCTGGGCCGCGCTGATCGTCGGAGTGGTGCTCGCCGCGGTCGCCGCCGTCCTCGCCCTGCGCGGCCGCAGCACGGTCCGCAACGTGCACCCGGCGCCGACGCAGACAGTCGAGACGCTGCGCGAGGACGTCCAGTGGGCGCAGAGCCGCCGGCACTGATCCGCCGGTACCGATCCCGCCGGTACCGATCCGCCGGCGCTGAGCCCACCCCAACCGCTATCACCGACCAGCGACGGAAGACGTCCCAGGCCGACGTCCAGGCCGAGCCGACGTCCAGGCCGAAAGGAAGGCGCGCGTGACCAGCACAACACCTGATGAGATCCGGGCCGATATCGAGGCGACCCGCGCCCAGCTCGGCCATGACCTCGACGAGCTCTCCGACCGCGTCAGTCCGCACAAGGTCGCCGAGCGCACCGCCGCCGGGGTGAAGGACAAGGTCGCGGGGGCCGGCAGCGCGCTGAAGCCGAAGCTCGACGAGGCGGCCCTCCGGGCGCGCGGGAGCGCCGGACACGCGGCCGCCGTGGCTCAGGAGACGGCCCACCGTCAGCTCGACGCCCACCCGCAGGTGGCGGACGCCCTCCATCGGACCACGGCGACCGCCGGCAGCGCGGTCACCATCGGTCGGGAGAAGGCGACGCAGACGGCCACCGCGGGGCGGGCGAAGGCGGGGGCGCTCGTCACGGCCGGGCGTGACCGGGCGCGGGAGAACCCGCGCGCGGCCGGCTCGGCCGCGGGCGGAGCGGCGGTCCTGGGCGTCGTGGCCGCCCTGGTCGCCCGCCGCCGCCGGCGGCGGCGCCGCGCCGACGACATCTGATCACGACGGTTCCGGCGGCGCAGGCACCGCCGGGCCGGTGGCCACCGCCGATCCGGTTGTGGCTGAGGCTGCCGCGGCCGAACCGGTGGTGACAGCCGGGGTGGACGGCTCCGCGTCGGAGGTCGGGACGCGCGGCACGGCGACGATGCCGTGCTGCCGCCGCAGCTCACGCAGCCGCGACTCCTGGTCTGCGCTGATCTCCTCCTCGGCGAGGCGCGCCTGCGCCGTGTCGGCCGTCCAGCGCACGGCGGTCTCGACGCCGTCACGGCGCAGCAGGTAGTCCTCCCAGCGCCCGGCGAGACGCGCCGCGACCACCGGGGCCAGATCGCGGCGCTCGCGGGCGGTGTGCCCGACCTGCAGCGCGTCGACCTCGACGGAGGTCTCGTCCCGCCAGCGCTCGAGGCGCTCGCGCTGCCGGTAGGAGGTGCGGTCCAGACCACGCTTGAACAGCAGCGGGGCGAGGTCGATGCCGAGCAGAAGCAACGTCAGCAACAGGCGCCACACCAGGACGGAGCGGTCCTCGGTGGTCAGCCGCCAGAACGCCTTCTCCCGCATCAACAGGTCGTCGGCCGCGCCCGTCGTGGTCTGCACCGTGGCCGCGAAGTCGGAGCGCCTGGCCTTCTGCGCAGCCCGAAACTCGTCAAGATCACGTTGGGCGGCGTCGCGCAGCCGGGTGGCGTCGGTAACGGCGGCGGTAGCCGCGGCCAGCTCGGCCAGCTTGATCTGGTAGACCGGGCCGGCCCCGCCCAGGCAGGCCGGGCCACCGCCGGGCTGGCCACCGGTGAGCTGGCAGTTCACCTCCGCCGTCTTCGCCTCGACGAGATCGTCGGCGGCGTCGAGGCCTTTCTGTTTCGCCGCGAGATCGGCCGTTCGGGCGGCGAGCTCGCTCTCCTGGTTCGCGTCCCACCCGGCCAGTAGGTGCCCGGCGTCCTCCTGCTGTATCTCGGCGACCCGGCTCGCGATCGAGGACTCGAAGATCCGGAGCAGTACCGTCTCCCCGACGATTACCGCCGCGCACACCGCGATGAACACGCGGACCGCCACGGAGAATCCAGCCCGGCCGGTTTCCACACCGCCGTCCGCGCCATAGCGGTACGGGGTCTGGGTCAGCAGGACGGACCGGTCGATGAAGAAGATGAACAGCGCGTAGAAGATGCCGAACGGCAGCGCCTGGAGGGTCCCGACACCGAACCCGAGGGCCACCACCGTCGCCCCCGCACAGGTGGCAAGTGCCGCTGTCAGAAGCATCAGCGCGCCGGCCGTGACGAAACGGGCGCGCTCCGTCGGCGGGAGGAATTTCGCCTGCGCACCGGCGAAGAATGCCAGCATGTCCCCGAAAGCCCGCACCGGGCCAGGACGACGTGGTCGTTCACGGGAATGTTCGGAAGTCTGCGGTGAATCTGACACAGGCCCCCCGTCCAACCGGTACTTCACAGATTCGCGCAGCATTTTGCCGGGCGGATCTGGCGCCGCCGGTGACACCCCCGGGCAGCGCGGCAACGTTATCTCCCGGCCACCGTCCCCACAATTCATGGCTGAGAGCGGCGGCCCGGTGGGGCGGTCAACCGGATTTGTCGCGCCCGGGATAGTCTCGTTTTCGGCGGAGGTGCCGGCGCCGGCCGGGCCGAGTTTGGACGGAGTGAACGATGGCGCAGATCAGTGTCGAGGTGGAACGAATCGTCGGCGGCCCGCCGGAGCGGGTGCTGGCGCTGCTGGCCGACTACGCGGGGACACGGGCCGAGCTGTGGCCGGAAATGATCACCGACTACAAGGTGGTCGAGGGCGGGGAGGGCCCCGGCACCCGGATCACCTACCGGCTGCACGCCACCCGCAAGCGCGTCCGCGACGTGGACGCGGTGGTCACCGCCCCCGCCGCGGGCAGCCTGCTGGAGGCCGACCAGCGCTCCTCCCTGCGCACCCGCTGGCAGGTGCGCGCGGCCGGCGCCGGCGGCAGCACGGTCACCGCGCTGACCACCTGGGACGGCGCGAGCGGGGTCGGCGGGTTCTTCGAGAAGACCTTCGCCCCGATCGGCATCCGCAAGCTGAGCAACGCCGTCCTGGACGGACTGGAGACCCGGCTGCGCCCGCCGGCCTGACCAGGCGATCTCCCCACGGCCGGGCCCGGGGCCGGGCCCGGGCTACCCGGCCTCGGCCGCCGTGCCGTCCTCGGCGGTGCCGCGGACGGGCGCCGCGCCCCGGATCGCGATATGCAGGCGGACCACGGTGCCGACCGGCGAGGAGCGGAGCTGGACGAGGTCACAGAGCTGATGGGCCAGCCACAGCCCCCGGCCGCCCTCGGAGTCCAGCTCCGGGATCCGCTGGCCGACCAGCGGGTCGAGCACCCGGCCGCGGTCGGCGACCTCGCAGATCAGGGTCGGCCCCTCCACCCAGATGCGCAGCCGGCCGATCCCGCCGCCGTGGCGCACGCTGTTGGTGACGATCTCGTGGATGGCCAGCCTCAGGTCGTCGACCCGGCTGTCGGGCACGCCGACCTCTCGGGCCCGGCCGACCACCACACGCCGCGCGGCAGACACGTCCCGCCCGGTGAAGCGCAGGCTGACGACCGCCTGGCCGGCCACTGCGGGCGCCGGCAGCCCCATCTCGAACGCCTCCGGCACCCCCGGCCCCAGCGGCGCGGACGCCGGTGCCCGGGTGCGGCCGAGCAGCGGGTCGGGCGCGGCGCGGTACGGGGCGCCGCCCCGGGCCGCGCCGTCGCCCAGCACCCGCGGATGGGTCCGCCACGCGGCGTCCACCACCGGTGCCGGTAGCGTGGCCGCGTCGTAGGCGCAGCGTAGCCGCAGCCCGGACGATGCCCCGAAGGCCAGATTGGCCAGTGATTCGCAGTGGTGGCACTCGGCTATCTCCGCCGGGCTCCGCCCGGCCCAGACCAGCTCGCCGAGGCCACGTGCGCGGGTTCCCCGGGCCCGGGCCTCGTCCAGAAAGGCCGACCAGGCCGGAATGACCCGGCCCGGATTTCGCCCGAATTCGGTGATGTCCAGAAAGGAGATCTTCGACACTATCGAGCCCAGCACGGACCGCAGCAGCCCGGCGTTGGCGGGCGTGACCGCGACCAGGACGGCCTCGTCACGCTGGACACCGGCCCGGACGAATTCCACCGCGCCGGCCAGGAAACCGGCCGGGCCGCGGTGGACGAGCGCCTCGTGAACGAATGCCACGGCTGGACCGACTTCCGGCCCGTGGGCGTCCCTCACGGTGTCCCCCCCGAATTCGATCAGTCATGACCCGGACCGCCGCCGGGGCGCCGTCATCGCGGCTCCAGGTCCCCCCGGCCCGAGCTGCGACGTCGTGAGCCCCGCACAGAACGTGACAGGCCAATCCGAAACACCATGACATGGTATGTCGACGGAAGAACACCGTATTGCGCTAAAGAGCCTGGGCATCGGCGGACGGACCGCCCGGCGGGTGTCCCCGGCGGGCACGACATCCGGGCGGGCGACCAGCGCCACGGCGGGGCCGCGCGGGCGTCCGGACCGGCACCGGGGCTCACCCCGACCGGCACCGGAGATCCGACGAGAGGGATTATCGGGAGTACCAACCCCCGGGTCCGAACCGTGGGGACGATGAGCACACAGGCAAAGGCGGTTGCGGATCGTGACGACGGTGTCCGTCTCGGAGACGGTGTCTGTCCAGGCGCGGATCGCCGCGGAGCTGGGCGTGCGCGAGGGGCAGGTGGCCTCGGCGATCGACCTGCTCGACGGCGGTGCGACAGTGCCGTTCATCGCCCGGTACCGCAAGGAGGTGACCGGCGCCCTCGACGACGCGCAGCTGCGAACCCTGGAGGAGCGGCTGCGGTACCTGCGGGAGCTGGCGGAGCGGCGGGCGGCGATCCTGGAGTCCATCCGGAGCCAGGGCAAGCTGGACGACGCCCTCGAGGCGCAGATCATGGCCGCCGACACCAAGGCCCGCCTCGAGGACATCTACCTCCCCTACAAGCCGAAGCGCCGGACGAAGGCGCAGATCGCGCGTGAGGCCGGGCTGGAGCCGCTCGCGGACGCGCTGCTGGCCGACCGCTCGCTCGACCCCCGGGCGGAGGCGGAGCGCTACGTCGACGCCGAGAAGGGCGTCGCGGATGCCACGGCCGCGCTCGAGGGCGCCCGCGCCATCCTGGTGGAGCGCTTCGCGGAGGACGCCGACCTGATCGGTGCCCTGCGCGAGCAGATGTGGTCCCGTGGTCATCTCGTCAGCCGGGTCCGCGAGGGCAAGGAGTCCGACGGCGCGAAGTTCGCCGACTACTTCGACTTCGCCGAACCGTTCACGAAGCTGCCGTCCCACCGGATCCTCGCGATGTTCCGCGGTGAGAAGGAGGAGATCCTCGACCTCACCCTGGAGCCGGACGCGCCCGCCGACCCGGCCGAGCCCCCGGCCCCCGGCCCCACCGACTACGAGCGGCGCATCGCCGAGCGTTTCGACATCGCCGACGCCGGCCGGCCGGCCGACCGCTGGCTGCTCGACGCGGTGCGCTGGGCGTGGCGGACGCGGGTCCTGGTCCATCTCGGCGTCGACCTCCGCATGCGGCTGTGGACGTCCGCCGAGGACACCGCGGTGCGCGTGTTCGCGGCGAACCTGCGTGACCTGCTGCTCGCCGCCCCTGCCGGGCAGCGGCGCACCATGGGCCTCGACCCGGGGTTCCGCACCGGCGTCAAGGTGGCGGTCGTCGACGCGACCGGGAAGGTCGTCGCCACCGACACGATCTACCCGCACGTCCCGGCCCGCCGCTGGGACGACTCGCTGGCCTCGCTGGCCCGGCTGTCCACCGAACACGGCGTCGAGCTGATCGCCATCGGCAACGGGACGGCCTCCCGGGAGACCGACAAGCTGGCCGACGACCTGATCCGCCGGCATCCCGAGCTGAAGCTGACCAAGGTGATGGTGTCGGAGGCCGGTGCCTCCGTGTACTCCGCCTCCGCCTACGCGTCCCAGGAACTACCCTCGATGGACGTCTCGCTGCGCGGCGCGGTGTCCATCGCGCGCCGCCTGCAGGACCCGCTCGCCGAGCTCGTCAAGATCGACCCCAAGTCGATCGGGGTCGGCCAGTACCAGCACGACCTGGCCGAGGCCAGGATGTCGTCCTCCCTGGACGCCGTCGTCGAGGACTGTGTGAACGCGGTCGGGGTGGACGTCAACACCGCCTCGGCGCCGTTGCTCTCCCGGGTCTCCGGCATCAGCGGCGGGCTGGCCGACAACATCGTCCGCCACCGTGACAGCAACGGCCCGTTCCGGTCGCGGACGGGGCTGCTGGACGTGGCCCGGCTGGGCCCGAAGGCGTTCGAGCAGTGCGCCGGCTTCCTGCGCATCACCGGCGGCGACGACCCGCTGGACAGCTCCAGCGTGCACCCGGAGTCCTACCCGGTAGTCCGGCGGATCCTGACGGCGACCGGTGGCGACCTGCGCGCGCTGATCGGCGACACGAAGACCCTGCGCTCGCTCAAGCCCACCGAGTTCGTCGACGACACGGTCGGCCTGCCGACGGTGACCGACATCCTCGCCGAGCTGGAGAAGCCCGGCCGCGACCCGCGGCCGGCGTTCCGGACGGCCGAGTTCACCGAGGGCGTCGAGACCCTCGCCGACCTGGTGCCGGGCATGATCCTCGAGGGCGTGGTGACCAACGTCGCCGCGTTCGGTGCCTTCGTCGACATCGGCGTGCACCAGGACGGCCTCGTCCACGTCTCGGCGATGTCGAAGAACTTCGTCAGCGACCCCCGTGAGGTCGCCAAGCCCGGGGACATCGTGCGGGTGAAGGTCCTCGACGTCGACATCCCGCGCAAGCGGATCTCACTCACGCTGCGCCTCGACGACGAGCCGGGCGCGGCGGACGCCGGCGGCGGGCAGAGCGGCCAGGGTGGCCAGGGCGGTGAGCGGCGCGCGGGCCGCGGCGGCCGCGGCGGGCAGAACCGCGGTGGCGCCGGTGGCGCCGGCCGGAGCCAGGAGCGCGACGGCGGGCAGCCCGCCGACCAGCAGGGCGGCCGGCAGGCGGCAGCGGCCGGCGGCGGGCAGCCGGCCGGCGGCCAGCCCGGAGGCGGGCGTGGCGGTCCGGGGCAGCGGGGCGGCCCCGGCCAGCGCGGTGGTCCGGGCCAGCGCGGTGGCGGTGGCGGTGCGGGTCAGCGCGGCGGTGCCGGTGCCGCGGGTGGCGGTCAGCGCGGTGGCGGCGGTGGCCAGCGCGGCGCCGGTCACCGCGGCGGGCGGACCGACGGGGCCATCGCCGACGCACTGCGCCGCGCCGGTCTGGTGACCGGCGACGAGGTCACCCTCGGCGGAAAGCAGGACGACAGCCGGGACAGCCGCCGCCGCGGGCGCCGATAGCCGCGCGCCGGCCCCGCCGGCTCGATCAACACGAGCCGGCGGGGCCGGCCTGGATGAACCGGTCGGAGACCACGAAGGTGGCGAAGTCGGCGTACTGGTCGACGGGGCTGGCCCAGCTCAGGTCATCGCCGCCGAAGAAGGTGGAGAAGAAGACGCCCTCGATACGCAGTGCCGGCGTGCTGCGGTAGAAAAGGCCGTCCTGGTGGAAGACCTCACTACCGTCGACCCAGACGGTCACCGATCCGTCCGCCAGCTGCGGGCTGTTCAGGCGGACGCGCTGCTGAATGGCCACCCACCGCCCCGGGACGAATTTCCAGCTCCCCAGGCCGAGTGTCGTACCGTAATCTTTCGAGCGTGGAAGGTAGGCGTACACCTGCCCTTTTCCGCCGGCCCGCCACATGTAGCGGGTGGAGAATCCGTTCGTGCCGTCCGGAGTGTTTCCGCCGGCCACGTGGGTGCCACCGAAGAATCCTGGGAGCTTGCCGCCCCTGGCGAACTGGAAACCATCCTGGAACCGGACTCGGTAGCTCAGATAGAGGTCGTCGGCGGGACCGTCACGAAACTGGAGATAGACCTGGGCACCGCCGGAAGGGGCCCCGTCCTGCTCGACCGAGAGCTGGCTGGCCGAACCCTTCGGATAACGGACCCGGCTGTGCTTCCAGGCACAGCCCGCCTCCGGCAGCTCCACGGTGACGTCGTCCAGGCCGAAGGCGCCCCGCCGGCGCATGATCAGCTCATCGCCGAAGAAGCTCTGCAGGTGCGGGGGCATCGGCGGCGCCGCCGGGGTGTTCAGTCCGTTCACCGCGGGCACCTCCGGCTCCGGCCGACGCTCGTCCGGACCGGTGGTGCAGCCCACGGCGCCGCCCGCTCCCAGCAGCGCCGCCAGAAAAACGCCTCTTCGCGACAGTACGCTCACCGCTGTTCTCCCCGACCCGCATTCCGCCCACCTGGCTTATCGCCGGTAATTACGCGTGTCGGCTCGCGGCACCGATCCCCCGGCGGCGAGGACCACGAATTCCGGGTGGTCCGCGCCGGCATAAAGTCTAGACCGCGCGCGACCGGTACCCGGGTATGGCGACGGCCGGCGCGGCGATCCGTGCCGGCCGGCCGTCGGGCGTCCGGGGCCGTTTCAGCTCATCCGGCCAGCCGGACCAGTTCCGACCCCAGGTACGACGCCAGGGTGGTGGAGTACGTACCGGTGATGTGGCTCTTGTCGTAATAGACGACCGTGTCGCCGATGATTGGCGGACACTGTTCCTTCGCGCACAGCCACGGCACGGGATCGACCAGCATCGCCCCGCCGTCGCGGGCACCCTGGTTCTCGATGGCCCGCTGCGGTTCGGTCAGTTTCGCGTCGGAGACCCGCACAACACACCGGCGGATGTTCGACGGATTCCTGGCAAGGCAGTCCGGAACGTCGAATCCCGGGTAGGGCGTGTCCGAGATGAACACGACCTTGGCCCCGGTCGAGCGCAGCGTGCGCACGGCGCTCGCCATCCCGCCGGCGCCCACCCGGATAGCCTCCGTCCGCGCCTCGGAACCGACGACGATCAGGTCCGGGTCGAGCGCGCCGATCCTGGCGAGGGCCTCCGCCCGCCAGGTGTTGCACTCGGTGTAGACCCGTTTCAGGGTCTCCAGCACGAAGTCCGGGTAGTCGGCCGGCGGGCAGCCGCCCTTCGTGTAGGGGATCAGCCGCCAGCCGCGTTCGCGGCTGACCTTGTTCATCGCGTTGAACCACTGGTTCGCGTGCGAGTCGCCGAACAGGACGACCGTCCGACGGCCGTTCGGGTCCCCGTAGGCGCAGTCGGTGGGAGTGCTGGCGGTGATCGACGCATAGCACCTGTTCGCCTTGTAGTCGAGTGGGACCTGTTCCAGCGACGGCCGCAGCCCCGCCGGCAGCCCCGGCAGGTCCAGCGACTGCTCGATCACCCGGGACAGAGCGGTGGACGCTCCCACGCTTCCCGCCGTTCCCGCTGTTCCCCCGGCTCCGGGCGCTCCCGCCGCGACATCGGCCGGGCCGGGGATCGGCGCGACACCGCCCGTGGTGGGGATGGCCGCGACCTGGCCCACGCCGAGCGCGACCGCAACCGCGGCGCCGGCCAGGCAACCACCGAGGCCAAGGCCGACCGCCGGCCGACGGACCAGCACCGACCGGGCCCGGATCGGGTTCTCGACCGCGTAGTAGGTGAGCGCGGCCAGGACCAGCGACCCCAGCACGGCGGCGACCTTCCCGCCCGTGCCGAGCGGTGCCCCGGAGGCCTCAGGCCAGAGCACCAGCACCGGCCAGTGCCACAGGTACCACGAGTAGCTGAGGCGGCCCGCCACCTGTAGCGGCCACCGGCGCAGCAGCAGCTCGGCGCCCCGGCGCGGCGCGGCACACCCGCCGGCGATCACGAGCGCCGAGCCCGCGACCGGCAGCAGCGCCGCCAGCCCCGGGTACTGCGTGCCCTCGTCGAACCGCGCCGCGGCGAGCAGGATCCCCAGCAGGCCCAGCCAGCTCAGCTGGGACGACAGCGCGCGGGGCATCCGGGCGAACGCGGGCGCGCCGAGCGCGACCAGCGCCCCCGCCGCCAGCTCCCACGCCCGGGTGTGGCTCCCGAAGTAGGCCCACGGCGCCGACCGCGGGGTGAGCAGCACGCTGAGCGCCAGCGAGCCGCCGAACACCGCGACGAGCACGGCGAACACTCGCCCGGTGCGGACCGGCCCGGTGCGGCCCCGGCGCCAGCCGCCGGCGATCACCGTGGTCACGGCCACCAGCACCAGCGGCCACAGGGCGTAGAACTGCTCCTCGACGGCGAGGGACCAGAAATGCTGGAACGGCGACGGCGGCCCGTCCGCCCGCAGGTAGTCCGTCCCGGCCTGGGCGAGCCGGATGTTGATCGCCGACACGGCGGAGAACGCCGCGTCCACGCTGATCGAGTGGAGGCGCAGCGGTGACGCCCACCGCCAGGCGGCCACCATCGTCGCGACGATGACCACCGTCGCCGCCGGGACGATCCGCCGCGCCCGCCGGGCGTAGAAGCCCCGCAGCGAGATCCGCCCGTGGCCGGCCCGCTCCGTGAGCAGCTGCCTGGTGATGAGGAAGCCCGAGATCACGAAGAAGACGTCCACGCCGACGAACCCGCCGGCGACGGCGAGCCCGGAGTGGCCGAGCACGACCAGGACCACCGCGACCGCGCGCAGCCCCTCGATATCCGGTCGGAACTTCCTGACCCTGGTGTCCCCGCCGGCCGAGGCCGGCGGGGACACCAGGGTCGACGTGTCGCCGACCGTCGGGGTGGCCTCAACCGTGGTCAAGTCAGACTCCGCCGCCCAGCACCGGACGGCCGACCGCCCTCGACCGACGCCGGCGGGCGAGTCCGGTGAAGCCGCTGAGCAGGACCAGCACGAGCGGCACCGACGCCCAGATCCCGACGAGCACCCGCGGGCGCCACTGGTCGCCGTTGTCGCGCAGCGTGTTCCCGTCCAGGCTGATGCCCTGCGTCGCGAGCTGGTTGTCGACGATCGTGTTGCTCCGTACCCGGATGTTCTCCCCGCCGCCGCGGACGTGCAGGCCCACCCGGTTGCCGGTGATCGTGTTCTGCTCGACGACGTTGTCCGGCGAGGAGGCGAGCACGATGCCGTCACCGCGGTTGCCGCTGGCGGTGTTGCCGACGATGCGGTTCCCTGTGCTCGAGGCGTCCATCATGATGCCGTTGAGCCTGTTGTCCCGGGTGATGTTGCCCGCCACGACGCCGCCGGTCACGAAGTCGGAGAAGATGATGCCGTGCCGGCCGTTGCGCTCGCTGACGTTGTTGCGCACCGAGATCCCGGTCGAGTAGCTGTGCGGGTCGACACCGTAGAGCGTGTTGTCGTGGAACCAGTTCTGCTCTATGGCCACGTCACGGGCATGGTCCGTGTACGTCCCGATGAAGCTGTGGTCGACCTCGGAGTGGGTCATGCTTCCGGTGGAGCGGTCCGACCAGGAGACGCCGTAGGAGCTGTTCCAGTCCCGTCCGAGATAGCTCAGGTGGCTGCGGGTGATGGTGAGGGTCGCCGCGTTCGTGGCGACCACGAACGGCCGCCGCTCGTCGACGCTCAGCTGTTGCAGGTCGTCACTCGTCGTGCTCGGGCGGACGGCGACGCCGTCCAGCGCCAGCCGGCCGCCGTCGACGCCCAGCAGCACGCCGCGCCGGACCTCGAGCACCAGCTCGGAGACCGGAGCCGTGATCGTGAGCGACGCCCCGGGCGAGACGACCAGCGCCGTCGACAGGGTGACCCGGCCGCGGCCGTCGTATCCGGCCCAGGACGGGTCGTCGACCTTCTCGACGACGTCCAGCAGGCCGGTGACCGGGCGCTGCAACGGGACGACGCGCTCCGGCCGGCCGCCGGCGAGCAGCGTGATCGCGTCGGGCCCCACCGCGATGCCGCGGATCTCCGGTGACGGGCTGGTCCGCGCGTCGACGGTGTTGGGCGGCAGCCCCAGGATCACGTTGCTGAGCGGGTCGTAGGACGGCGTGTAGGCGTGCCGGTGGAAGAACTCGGTGGTCGAGGTCAGCTCCCGGTAGTCACGGCCGACGGTCACGCTCAGCGTGACCGCGCTCAGCGCCGTCATCACGGCCAGCAGGAGGTGGACACCGCGGCGGCGGGACCGTTCGCGCCGGGCGCGGGCGGCCGCCGTCACCGCCGCCCGCTCGGCCGGCACGCTCCCCGGCTGCCGAACGGGCACCGCGGTCGGCAGGGTCACCGTGTTGGCGGTGCTCGCCGTCACGCCCGCCGGGCCGGGCTGGTGCGGTGCGTGGGGCGTGTGCAACCCGAGAGGTGGCTCATAAGGTGGCTGAGGAGGATGGGGAGGGTAGGGCTGGCGGGTCGGGCGGGTCGTCATCGGTTGCCCTCCCCCGCGACGGACGCGGGCACGCGGCCCCCGCCGGCCACGGCCTCGTCGTCCCGGGCGGTGCCGGTGGTGCCGTCGCCGTCCCGGTCCCGGTCGCGCTGGCGCTGGCCGCTGGTGGCCGCGGTCTTGGCGATGACCTCGAAGCTGCGCGGGTTCCCCATGTAGAGCGTCGCGACGAGCGCGACGATCGTGAACGTCGCCGTGACAGGCGCCAGGACGACGGCGGCGAGGCTCTGCAGGACGCGGTTCGTCCAGAATCTCGCGCTGCTCACCCCGGGCTGGCGCAGGCCGGCGTTGACCCAGCCGCTCAGCCCGAAGTTCACCAGCCAGACCGCCAGCGAGCACCAGAAGAGCGAATGCGCCCAGCCCGCCACCTCGATCGTGTCCGTGAGGATCAGGACGACCGCCGAACCCGACGCGAGAAACGTGAACAGGCTGAGGAAGTACCGCACCGCGATTCTGATCGCGGCGCCGAGCGGGAGCACGTCGCGGTTCACGATGGCGTGGATGTTGCCCCACATCCACCGGCGGCGCTGCTTGAAGTAGGCCTGCCACGTCCACGGGGAGGTGAGCTGGATGTACTCGTGGAAGAAGCCCCAGCGCAGACCGGCCGCCGCCGCGTTGCAGCCGAAGGTGAGATCCTCGGAGGCGAAGATCCGCCAGTCCCAGGTGACCGTCCGCTCGGTGTGGCCGGTGATGGTGAGGCCCTCCCCGTGGACGAACAGCGGCCGCCCGAGGATTCCCTGGAAGGAGGAGCAGTAGGTCATGCAGTTGTGGAAGCGCAGGTCATCGATGTGGCTCAGGATGAAGTGCGCGAACGGCCCGCTGCCGTAGTCGATGCGCGGGGCCGTCACGCCCTGGCAGATGTCGTAGTCGGCCGCGTAGGCGGTCTCGAGGTACTCCCACGTCGGAGACGTGTCGTCATCGAGAAACGTGATCTTTGTATCGGCCGTGTCGTAGCCGAGATGCTGGCGGACGATCCGGCTGAACTCCAGGGCACGCGCCTTGTACTGGGCCACGCAGGTGAAGTCGGTGGGCACCGTGATGACCCGGTCCGCCTCGGGGTAGATGTCGCCGTTCCCGGGCTCGTTGGTCACCCAGATCTCGTAGTTCATCGTCATCGGGAACGAGCGGATCTCCCGGATGATCTCGTTGACCCGGTCCTGTTCCCGGCCGACGGTGGTGATCTGGATAATGTATCTCGAGAAGAGATCCCGGTTCTGCCGGAAGGTCGTGTGGAACCACCACTCACCCGCGGCAAGAATGAAGATCTCGATCATGGGCCGGAGGAAGGCCACGAGCAACAGCCAGGGCAGCAGGGTGCTCATCGGGGCGCGCCTTCCGTCGCCTCGACGCCACGGGAGTCCCGCGGCTGCCGCGGAAACCGGTCGGGCGACCAGAGCGCACGGGCGGAGGCCAGCCCCGGCCCCGGTTCGGTGGCGCCGCCACCGAACCCGTCACCGAACCCGTTGCCGGACCTGTCCCCGAGCGAGTCAGCGGCTCGCCCGCCAACCAGCTCGGCGACCCGCTCGCCGCTCACGGCGCCGTCGGCCGCCGCGCGGTCGACGAAGCGGCTGTTCATCTCGATGACCGACCGCAGAATCGGCATGTCCACGCCGACACCGGCGGCGAACCCGAGGAAGGCCATGGTGTCCTTCGGCAGGCAGACACCCCCGTACGGCGCGCCGCCCCTGGTCCCGTAGGCGGGGTTGAAGGACGCCTCGGCCGACCGCGAGACCGTCTCGGACACCGCCCCGAGGTCGATCTGAAGACGCTCTGCGACTACGTGCATCTCGTTCCAGAACGAGATCTTCGTGGCGTTGAAGATGTTGTGCGCACACTTGACGAACTCGGCGGTCGTCGGGTCATCGAAGATCCTCATGGTCCCCCCGAAAGGCGCGAAAAGCTCCGCGAGGCGCTCCCGGACCCGCCGGTTACGAGCCCCGATGACGGTCATCCACGGCCAGCGGAAGTCCTCGGCGGCCGACGAGGCGCGCAGGAACTCCGGATTGCTGGCCAGCAGGAACCCGCTGCCCTGACGCAGCCCGGACTCCTGCTCCAGCAGCGGGCCCACCAGCCCCTCGGTCGTGCCCGGATCGACGGTGCTGCGAACAACCACGGTGTGCACGGCGGACGTCTCGCGCAGGGCGCGGCCGAGGCCGCGGGTACCGGCCACGAACGCCGTGAGGTCGTAGCGGCTGCCGGCGTTCGGTGTCGGCAGGGTGAGAAAGACGAGGGAGTCGCCCTCCGATCTCAGGTCGATCTCGGGCCGCGCGTCCAGGCCGATCTCGTTCAGGAATGCGACTCGCTCCGGTGAGACGTCGATGAACGTGACCCGGTGCCCGGCGTCGAGCAGCCCCCTCCCGGTGGCTGTTCCCACGACTCCGGATCCGACGACAAAGATTCGCATCTTCTTCAGCTCCTTGGGGCGCGCTCAGGGCATGGTCGGCCCGGGCGGCGTCGAGCGGGCGCGGACGATGACGTCCGAGAATCCGCGCGTAGGGCGACGGAGAGCCGTCCCGGTCCGCGCGGCGTTGTCGGGGAGTCCGCGTCCCGGTCGGGATGCGCGGACTCGTGAGCCTCGGGCTTTGCGCCCGGTGATTCTCTAAACGATTAGGCGGCGTCGCCGTGGCCGGTCCCGACCGGCCCGCGCTCCGGTGTCCGCCGACCCGCGGCCGGGTGGAGTACGGACGAGGACGCATGTCGTGATGCCCGCGAACGGCGGCGGACCGCCGTTCCCCCCGGGCACGCTCGCGGACACGGACACAATGCCGTCCGCACGCTGCGTTGCCATAACTACTGTTTCCCCCAGTGGTTCGCGGCCGGACCCCGGAACCGACCCCCCAGACACGTTTACCGATCGATGATTACCCCAGAACAGAGCATCCCCAAATACCCCGTCCAAGTGCGGAAGAGTAGCCGATCGGCGCGTGGTTCGCCGCAGAAGGCCGACACCGGGCGTGTTACGCGGGACGACCTTGAAGCGAATTCAGCCACAGAATTACGCGACAGCAGTGCGGCCGGAACGGCCGTTCATCCCTTTCCTGGCGATCCAGGAACTATCTCCGTTCGGGAACCCGTCCGCACTGTGCCGATATCGTGCACTTCGCCCGACATGCACCCCTTCTCCGGAACGGCGCCGCCCGGCGGCACGGGACGGCGCCGCCGGGGTGTCAGAGGTACAGGCCGGTGTGGCCGTCGCGCTCCGGGGTGGTCGCGGGCATCCGTCCGTCACGAAGGGCGAACAGCTCGGCCAGGGTCGCGGACATCCCGACCCCGGCGTCCGCCGCCGTCCCGAGCCAGGCGAGCGCCTCCTCGCGTGGGAGCGGCCCGACCTCGACCTGGGCGAGGCAGCGGCCCGGCCGCACGATCGCGGGGTGCAGCCGCGCCAGCGGCTCGTTGGTGGTGACCGCGACCAGGACGTCCCGGCCCTGCCCGACCAGACCGTCGGTGAGGTTGAGCAGCCTGGACAGCGCCTGGCCGGAGACGCTGCGGGCGTCGCCGCGCAGCAGCTCGTCGCAGTCCTCGATCACCAGCAGACGCCAGCGGCGCCGGGACGAGTCCTCCGTGCCGCCGCCCGTCGCCCCGCCGCCCGCCGACACTCCGCCCGCCGACACTCCGCCCGCCGACACTCCGCCGGCGCCGGGGCTGCCGGGGCCGGCAGCCGCGTCCGCGGTGCCCGCCGGAACCGCCGCGGCCGCGTCCGTGGTGTCCCCGTCGGCCGCCTGGTCGGCTTCCGCGGTGGAGTCCGACGCCGCGTCACCGAGCGCCAGGCTGGTCCCCTCGGCCGGGCCGTCGTCGTCCGTGTCGTCCGACCCGATCGCCACCTCCATGAGGTAGCCGGGGTCACCGAAGAGCGCCTCCGGGTCGAGCACGCAGTCGACCTGGCACCAGCTCCGCCACTCGTGCGCGAGCGCGCGCAGGATCGTCGTCTTGCCGGTTCCCGCCGGCCCGTGCAGGAGGATCAGCCGGCCGACCAGGCTCTCCGGGCGCATGGCCATCAGATGGTCCAGCGGCGCCAGCGTGGTCTCCGCGTAGTTGCGCCGGATCGACCGCCAGGCGGTCGTCGCGGCCCGCCGGATGATCCTCGTCGGCCCGCGCTGGGTGGAGAGGTACCAGAAGCCCATGGTCACGGTGCCCTCGCCGACGGACTCCGCCGTCGCCTGGCGCACCACGCCGTCGAGCACCGTCCGGGCGAGCTCCTCGCTGACCGCCGTCACCAGGACCTCGGCGCTGCCGCCGCGCCAGCGCACCGCGCGCACCGTCCAGCCGTCACCGGTCGCCAGCCGCGAGTCACGGGCGTCCTCGACCACGGTCCGCACGACCTCGGCGTCGACCGGCAGCAGGCTCGCGCCGGGCTTGAGCCGGTCGATGCGCGCGCTGCGGGCCCAGGGCTGGTCTCCCTTGGTGAAGGGGCCGAGCGCGAGCGCGTCGACGACGTCGTAGGGGGTGTCCGAATCGTCGAGGGCGACGACGAAGGGCAACCCCGCCGGGAGCCGGCCGGAGCGCTCACCCCTCACACGATCGCCGTTGGACGAGGAACCCTGCCGCGGAATGGACACGAGACAGATACTCGGTGACGAGTGCTCCTGACACCACCTGGTTCCTCCATTCCGTCGCGGAAGGTGGTGGGAGGCGCCCGGCACACCGCGTCATGGCGGGTCTCGGAATCGAGCCCGCATGGCCTCCCGCCGCGTACCCGATGGTCCGCTCCGCGGCGGGAGGTCCCCGGCCTGACCGTCAGTACCCGTGTGGGTACCACGCAGGAGCCACCGGGTGGCTACGGCCGGGCACCGGGCCCGGGGACGTCCGGCGCCTCGGCACCAGGCTCGGGTGGCTCCGGAGGCCCGAACCTGGCCACCTCGAGCACGGCCCGCAGGAGGTCGAGGAGACGGTCCCATCCGACGAGGAGGGCGGCGGTGTTCTCGCCGGTGACGGGGTCCGACGCGAGCAGGTGCAGGGTCTTCACCACGGCGTAGAGGTACTGCGGGCGCGGGCGCCAGACGGTGAGCTGCGGATAGGTCTCGTCCAGCGCCTGGTGCAGGACGCGGCGCAGCGGCGTGTCGGGGCGCCGCCGAGCCGGGTCGGTGTGATGGAGGATGGTCACCACGGCGTCGATCTCGTCCACGTCCGGCAGCCACATCCCGGCACGCAGCGCGGTCTCGGCCTCGGCGAGGGCCTCGTCCACGGCTGCCACCGGGTCGCCACCGCCGTCGGGCACGGGCGGCGGCGCCCAGTCGTCGTCGTCATCGGTCACCTCACTACCGTCTCTCAACGAAGCCACGATGGGACACGGGGTGATCGGATACACAGTGCCGCCGCGTGGTGGGAGACGCGGCGGAAGACATCGAGAGGCACGATGCGGGGGACCCCGTCCGGCCGGAAGGCCTCTACCTTCCGGTGACAACCCACGGTCGACGGAATCGCGAGGCGCCCCAGTGCCCAACCTGCAGCCAGAGAACTCCAGGCCGTTGATCAGCCTGCCACCGTCACTGCGGCCGCCCCCGGAGCCTCCGCCGTCAGCGGAGTCCCTGCCGGAGGCGGCGCCTCATGCTGGTCTCCCCCGTCCCTTCCTGCTCGGCGTGGACGGCGGCGGTACCAAGACCACGGCCGCCGTCCTCGACCTGCGGCGGTCGACGCTGACCACGGCCACCGCGGGCCCGAGCAATCTCGACGTCGTCGGCCTCGACGGCGCCGCCGCCGCGATCATGGAGGCCGTCCGTGGCGCGCTCGGCCAGGCGGGTGCCGCGGCCGACGAGGTGGCCGCCGCGGTGCTCGCGGTGGCCAGCGCCGACACCGACGACAACCAGGAGGCCCTCCGGAGCCGGCTGACCGACCTTCGGCCGGTCGGGAGCACGCTGGTGCTCAACGACGTCGTCGCGGCCTGGGCCTCCGGCACGCTGGGCCGCCCCGGTGTCGCCGTCATCAGTGGTACGGGCAGCAACACCCTGGGGGTCGCCGCCGACGGGCGCACCTGGCGATGCGGCGGCTGGGGGCACCTGCTGGGCGACGAGGGCTCGGGGTACTGGATCGGCCTGCACGGGATGCGCGCGGCCGTCGAGTTCCGGGACGGGCGCGCCCCCTGGTCGGCGCTCGTGCCCCGCCTGCTCGCCTTCTACCATCTCGACCTGGTCGAGAGCGTCGACGATCTCGTCTACGGCAGCCTCGACAAGGCGGGGATCGCCGCGTTCGCCGTCGAGGTCGCCGCCACCGCGGCCGCCGGTGACGCCGTCGCCCACCGGATCCTGACGGACGCCGGCCGGCTGCTGGCCGACCAGGTCCGCACAGTGATCGACCGGCTCGGGCTGACGGGCGAGTTCCCCGTCTCGCTCGTGGGCGGCACGTTCAACTCCGGGCCGCCGTTCCTGGACGCGTTCACCGCCCGCGTCACCACCGCCAGCCCGGGCGCGCGTCTCGTCCGGCCGCGGATGTCCCCGGCCGCCGGGGCCGTCCTGCTGGCGGCGCGGCTGGCGGGCACCGAGCAGCTGGTGGACTGGGCCGGTATCGGCGATGCCCCGGGCACCCCCACGGAGGAACTGGTCCGCCCGCCCTGACAGAAGCGGAACCCCGGGCTGCCTTGGGCATGCTCAGGGCGCGCTCAGAGCGTTCCCAGAACTTGGGTCAGTGCACACGGTCAGGACTGCGGTCAGGCGCGGTCAGGCGCACGGTCGGGGTCTCCGTTAGGGGGAGGGCGTCATGGTCGGCCCCGGCGCCGGAGCCGACGGGGCACCGGACAACGACGGGACCCGCGCGAACGGAGGCGCGGAGGCCGGCGAGGCGCCCGCCGACGGGTCGGTGGAGCCGAACGGGTCCACGGTGCTGGTCGGGTCCACCGTCGCGGTCGGACTGGCGGTGACGTCCGGCGAAGGCGAGGGGGACACCGTCGGCGAGGGCGGGGCCACCGGCGCCGGGGCGGTGGTCACCCTCGCCCGCGGTGTCGGCGTGGCGCTCGCCTGCTCACTGCGCGGTTCGTTCTTCGCCTGCTCGACCGCCGCGGTGTAGGAACGTGACGCCGGCAGCGACTCGGGCCGTACCAGGATGTACAGCGCGAACACGGCGACGAGCGCGAACATGAGCAGCAGCGTCGAGCGCTGCGCCGGTATCCGGTCGAGGAACCTCATGAGGACGTCGGCGGCGCCGTGTCGAGGTCGGCCGGCACGTGGATCCCGGCGCGCAGCAGCGCGACCGTGATCTTGGCCCGCAGCGCCCGACCGACCTCGAACTGCTTGCCCGGCAGGGTCCGGGCAACGACCCGGATCTTGAACTGGTCGAGGTCGATGCTCTCCACCCCCATCACGGTCGGCGCGTCCAGCAGCAGGTCGTGCAGCGCGTCGTCGGCGTACGCCTCGGCACCCACCCGGGTCAACACGTCACTTACCGTAGTAACATCAACACTTGTGGGTATCGGGACGTCCACCACGGCCCGCGCCCAGTCCCGGGACAGGTTCACCACCTGGACGATCTGCCCGTTCGGCGTGATCACCACCTCGCCGTTGGACGTCCGCACGCTGGTGATGCGCAGCGTGACCTCCTCCACCGTGCCAGTGATCGCGCTCGGCGCCCCCTGGACCACCAGGCGGACGAGGTCCCCGAAGCCGTACTGCCGCTCGGTGACCAGGAAGAACCCGGCGAGCACATCCTGGACGACGCGCTGCGCACCGAAGCCGAGCGCCACACCGACCACGGTCGCCGGGGCGACGATGCCGGTGACCGGCACCCCGAGGCGCTGGAACACCAACACGACCGCCACGCAGTAGACCAGGGCCAGTGACACCCAGGTCAGCACCTGGACGACCGCGTGGCGATGCTTCGTCGCCTCGGAGCGCACCACCCCGTCGCTCTGGCTCGACTGCTGGTCGATGCGCCGCTCGACGCGGACACCCACCCAGGTCGCGAACCGGGTCAGCAGGACGGCCGCAATCACGATCATGACGATCTCGAGCCCGCGGCCACGGGCCCACTCGGAGATGTCCGTCAGCGGAGCGGCCGCCGTGATCATGCCGCCGCCACAGTCATGACGCCGACGCGATCATGACGTCGGCGTGGCTCGGCCCGCGTCGGCTTCCCGCAGGCCACACACGCGGCCGGCGGCACCGCGCCAGCAGGTCGGGTATGCCCTCACCCATCCGAACCTACCCGCGACCCTCCACCCCGACCGCCCCACCCCACGCCCAGCCCACAAGCCGCAAAGAAATCACCACCTAAGCCCACACTCCAACCAAACAACCCTCAGGGGTTAACCGAACACCTGAAGCAACCAAACCCCGACCCAGAACCCGCCTCACCCCAGCCAGCACCCGTCACGGTTGGTCGGCAGGGCCGGCCCCGGACAGAGCCTGGGACAGGCCGACTCCAGATGTGCGGTCGACCCCGGGCGGCTGCCGCTGACCAGCTCAATCCGGCATCCCGGTCAGATTCGGAACCCAAGGTCAGGTTCAGCACTCAGCCGACCGCGGCGCCCAGGTCACTCGGACGCGTCGTCACCTGGAGGTTGGTGGTTCGAACGCGGCGAGCATTCGTTCCATTGCCAGGTCGACGCCCTCCCGGTCGCCGGTGGCGAGCAGGTCCAGGAGCAGGCCGCGAGTAGTTGCGAGTGCGAGGCGGGCCTGCGTGCGTGCCGCGGCCGGCGGCAGGCCGTCACGCACCAGGAACTCGGTCATCGGGCCGAGCCAGTCCTCGACGACTCCGTCCAGCAGCGGTTGGGCGTAGGCGCGACCCTGCAGCGCCTGGCCGTAGATCTCGAAGAAGAGGCGCTCGAACGGAGCCAGTTCGGGCTGGCTCAGCCGTCGCCACATCTGGCGGCCGAGCTCGACCGCGGAGGCTGCCGGTTCGCGCCGCATCTCGGCGAACGCGGCTCGTTGCTGTTCCTCCATCGCGCGCACCACCTCGACGAGGAGGCCGTCCCGTGAACCGAAATGGTAAATGATCATGCGATGGCTGGTGCCGAGAGCGGTCGCCAGTTGGCGCAGACTCAGGTCGCCGATCCCGTGCTCCGCCAGGTGCGCGATGACGTCTTCCAGCAGGGCTTCCCGCGCACGCCGCCCCGCGCTGGTGCGCGGACTGTCCGGCAGCTGACCTTGCGACGCCATGTACCAGATGGTACATGTACCACTTGGTACAAGTCGCGGCGCCACCCGGCGCCGGTCGAGAAACCGATCACCCCACAGGAGGCACCCGATGTACTACGAGACCTCGGTGACCATCGACGCCACGTCCGACGAGGTCTGGGCGGTGATGCGGGACGTCGAACGCTGGCCCACCTGGACTCCGACGATGACCACCGTGGACATGGCGGCACGGCCCGCGGCGGTCGGGAGCTCGGGGGCTGACGGCGAACTGCGCGACGGCAGCGTCGTGCGGATTCGGCAGCCCCGGCTGCCCGCGGCCGAGTGGACCGTGACCGACCTGACCCCGGGCTCGGGCTTCTCCTGGATCTCCAGGGCCACCGGCATGACCACGGTCGCCGACCACCGCATCACGCCCGCCGCGGAGGACGGCAAGGTCACGGTGCGGCTGAGCCTGCGGCAGTCCGGGCCACTGGCGCCGGTGGTGGCGCTTTTCATGGCGCGCCTGGTCCGCCGCTACGTCGACACCGAGGCCCAGTGCCTGCGACAGCACTGCGAGCAGCGGTCCCGCGCCGGCCGGAGCGGCAGCTGAAACGCCGAACCTCACCTGCACGGCCACCGGAATTCAGCCGTCATCCGCGCGAGGCCGCCGGCCCTGGGTGCCTCGCAGCGCGATTCGTGGACTGGCGGGGCGGACCGAGTTACGGACCCAGCCTGCCTCGATCTGATCAGATCAGATCAGATCGAGGCCCCGTAAGCGAAATTCAACCCAGAATTTCGGCATGAGCCCGCGAAACACGGGCACGAATCGATCACATTCCGGATCATCGCCGCCGGAAAACGATCCCGCCGATTCCGCGGACGGCTCTCCTCAGGACCACCCACCGCGAGGGTAGGCCCGGGAGCCCAGGCCGGGCCGCCGGTCCGAGGCCAGAACGCGACGAAGTAGTCAGCCGAGCATTTCTTCTCAGCTATCTCGGGCTCCACGGTCGAGATCTCGGGTCAACCCCCGCTTCCACCGCATCCCGATGACACGCGAAATCGATCCGAAGGCGAGCGGTCGTCAGCGGACCTCAACCCCGCAGGGCGCACGCAGAGTCGCCGCGTCAACCCATTGACGCAGGCCAGGACCTTGATCGCGGCATCGGCCCGCCCATTGGACCGCACCGGGACGCGGCCGGGTACCCGTTCGGCCATGTTCGACACCGGGCCGTCGGCGTGAGCCGCGGAGACGCCAGGGCGGCCGCCTTTCACCCCGACCGGCCGCCTTGGGCACCTACCCGAATTTGCCTACCCGAATGGGCCAATGAAGCCGAATACCGAGCCCGGCGGCCCACCGACCGACCGCCTCCACACACCTGGACCACACCAGGATCTGACCACGCCAGGCATCCAACCGACTACGCTCCGCCATCTGCCGCCAAGACGAACAAACAGAGTATTTCGGACATTTGGCTGCGGAGCTGAATCGAAAATGCCTGCGGCGCAGCCAACGTCGAAGATCGGCCATGCTGGCCGAGTCGAGGATCCCGATCATCGGCCAGCCGTCGCCGACCACAGATCCGGACTCGCGTAACAAGGTCATCCGCACAGTACGCGATTAACACGGAGGAGCACTCGAACTCTCCCTCGCCCCAGACCCTCCCGGGTTGTGGTGAACCTGGCGTTGGTAGTTTTCTGCGCAAGTCGAGACTGACCGGCAAACGCTGATCCACACCCTGCGCCGGACCGCCGTACTCCCGATAAGGGCGGTTCGACGGGCGCCGTCGGTGAGTGTCATGGCGACTCGTCACAGTCAAGGGAGAAGGATTAATGCGTATCACCAGAATGCGGGCCGTCACGGCCGGCGTTCTCGGCGCGGCCATGACGGCGGCGGCCGTACCGGCCTGGGCCGTTCCCATGCCGACTGCGACCGCGAGCCCGTCCGCCGACATCGCCGAGGGCATCCTCGGCTCGCCGGATCCCACCGCTCCCGCGGGAAGCGGGATAACCGTCAACCTCGATCCGAGCGCCTCGCCGAGTGCCGCACCCGGGGCCACCCCGGGCGTTGGTCCGAGCCCGTCCCCGGGCACCGGCCCGGGCGTCATCATCAGCAGCCCTTCGGCGACACCGACCGGTACCGGCGACGCGACGCTGGACCAGTTCCTGTCCCTGCTCCCGTTCCGGCTCCCCTTCGACCGGGAAATCAACGGCATCGACGACTTCGAGACCAATCCGCTGCGGCTCAGCTACACCTGCACCGGCGCAGGTCCCGCCTGGCGGGTGAGCAACCAGTCGGACGTCGCGTTCGGCTTCGGCTGGTTTGACACCAGCCAGGGCTCCGGCATCTCCACTCTCGGCCCGCGGCAGTCTCTGGAGCTGCCGTCCCACGCCATGGCCGTGATCGCTTCGCCGTGGAACGAGACGACCGGGAACCTCCTGGTGACCGTTCCGGCCGTCGGCGTCTCCGCATGCGCCGGGACTCCCGCGCCCGCGGTGATTCCGGGCGGCGGCGGAGTGGGCGCGACGCCGACAGTCGGTGCCGGTGTTGGCGCTGGTGCTGGCGGCGGGACCGGCGGCGGTGGCGTACCCGGTGGTGGGACCGGCACGGGCGGCGGCACCGGCGGTGGTACGGGCACCGGCACCGGCGGCGGTGGCGTACCCGGCGGCGGCGGTGCACCCGCCGGCGGCGGCGGGACCGGCGGCGGAGGCGGTGGGACCGGCACGGGCGGCGGCACCGGCGGTGGTACGGGCACCGGCACCGGTGGCGGTGGCGTACCCGGCGGCGGCGGCGGGACCGGCGGCGGAGGCGGTGGGACCGGCACGGGCGGTGGTACGGGCACCGGCACCGGCGGCGGTGGCGTACCCGGCGGCGGCGGTGCACCCGCCGGCGGCGGCGGGACCGGCGGCGGAGGCGGTGGGACCGGCGGCGGAGGCGGTGGGACCGGCGGCGGAGGCGGTGGGACCGGCGGCGGAGGCGGTGGGACCGGCGGCGGAGGCGGTGGGACCGGCGGCGGAGGCGGTGGGACCGGCACGGGCGGCGGCACCGGCGGTGGTACGGGCACCGGCGGCGGTGGCACAGGCACCGGCGGTGGCGGTAGCGGCGCACCCGCAGGCGGCGGAGGTAGCGGTGGTGGCACACCCGCCGGCGGCGGAAGCGGAGGCGGAGGCGGCACACCCGCCGGCGGCGGAAGCGGCGGTGGAGGCGGTGGAGGCGGTGGCGGTGGCGGCACACCCGCCGGCGGCGGTGGCGGTGGCGGGCTGCCTATTGCCGCGCCTGCCGCACCGACCGCGGTATCCGCCGTGCCGTACTACGCCGGTTGATCACCGGCGTAAGCCGGGACGCAGTCAGCGGCCGACTGTCGGGATAGCGGCACCGACGCCGCCACCCGGCATGCCTCCCACAGATCATCGAGGGAATGTCGCGGGGGATCCGAAGCAGAGCCCGCAAAGAGCACGGAGCGGCCGAGGTGGGAGGCTTCCAGGATCGGGAAGCCTCCCACCTCGGCTGGCCCGCGGCCGCTGGCGCTCCCTCGTCGCGAGGTCCGGTCGGGCCTATGTCCGTCGGTAGAGTTGCTGGTAGCGGGCGGCAGCGTTCGGGTTCCGGTAGACGCAGCCGGGCCCGAGAGGTCGGTACAGGTTGGAACCGACGTTCCCTGGACCACAGCCGCCGAAGTAGAACTCGTACACCAGCCCCTTCCCCGCATGTTCCAGGAACCAGTCGTACATCCACTGGACGAAGTTGGCGCTGTCGCCTCCTCCGTTCGATCCAGCGCCACTCACGACCCCCACTCGCCGATACCGAACGCCTTGTTGTACGCCGTGGCGAAGTTGTACCAACAGGTCAGTCCGCCAACCGCTGTGGCCTGGGCGTCGAATTCCGCCTTCGTGCGTGACACCGACCAGGCATCGTAGGAGTCCAGACCGACGGTGTCGACCCAGGCGTCGCCCGGATACATGTCGATCGCGTTGTGGCTCGGCGGGTTCTGCGAGTAGTTGGCGTTGAGGCTCCACGACTTTTCGGGATCGGGTTCGGACGTGGGCCTGACGGCGTCCACCACGTGGCGCCAGCAGTTGATGAAGTCTGTCGGGTTTGTGGCGGACCACGGGAACCAGTTGCCGTTCGCCTCCCGGGAAAGCCGGATGATCGAGTTCTGGCGGCCGAACGCGTTCAGCGTGTTACGAAGTTCCGCCAGTACGAAACATATGCGCCGGTGACGCAGGTCGCATTACTCGCACCGATGTTCTCCGGGAACGGTGAAGCCCCGATTATCAGCCGGCCCGGCCAGGTGGCGAACCTCTGCAGGAGATCGGAACTGACGGCCGCACCGCGAGCGCGGCTCGGCGCGGGTGGCCCGGTCCAGCGGCCCGCGCGAGTGACCAGTCCGGCGGCCCCGCGGTCGTGGGTCGGGTCGGCATCCGCGCCGGTTTCGCACCAGCCGCCGCAGAGCCGCCCCAAGATCATGATTGCCGGTCCGGGGTTGTGACCGACCCGGGGCGGCGCCACGCGCACGAAGCGGGCATTGCGCACACGAAGCGGGCATTGCGCAAATGAAGGGACCACGCCTCGGGGAACGGCCGTTCGGCCCGCTCGGGCTCGCTCGAGGCATCGACGTGGCCGGCGGCGGGGAACAGCCGACCCGGGCGCCCGCGGGCAGGATGGTCCCTGACCTGTCAGCCATCCCGGCTGGTTCGGCAGCCGTCGACGCCGAGGACAACCGCGACCTTACCAGCAATTACCGAGCCACTGACCAAGCCATCACCAGGGACTTTCGAGACATTACTCGGTGAATTCCTGGGACCTCTCCGCCACTACAGCCAGGTTTTCTCCTGGAAAAGATCCGACAGGAGATCAGATCGCGAGACGGAGTGCGCAATATTTTGTGGCACGCACGTGGTCTGATGATGTGTCGCAGACGGTCGGCCGATGCCGCAGAATGAAATTCTCGGACGCCGATGCCGGTCTCGACACACCCGATTACCGCACCAGGGGTTCACGCTCGGGCAACGTCGTGGACCACCGAACTCCCGGTGCCAGACAAATGGAGTGAAACCTGTGATGGTAAGTGACCGTCAACCAGTCGCGCGCCTCGCGGTGGTGGCCGCCGCTTCCTCGGGGCCGGTCAACCTGAGCAACCCGACGTCAGCGGACGCCTCGGCCACCGCGGCGCGACCACCGTGGCAGGCCCGCCCGGCCGCGACCGCCGTCACCGGGCCACCGGGCGCCCCGGGCCTCCTGGTGTGTGGGAACGCCAGTGGCCTGCTGGCCGGCCTCTGGCAGAGCGGCCGGGACCGGGTCGACGGCTTCCTGTGGCAGGCCGACACGGTTCGCAGCCTCCCCGGGAGCAGCCGTCCGATCGCCATGAGCTCTCTGGGCGTCGTGGTCGGCGAGATGATTGGCAGGCAGGGCCCGCAGGCATTCCGCTGGAGCTACGGCATCCACTCCGCGCTTCCCTACCTGGGCGGCACGGACATCCCGGGAGGGCATTTCAGTATCGCCGTGAGCGTCAACGGCCTGGGCCTGGTCGCGGGCAGCAGCAGCACCGACAGCGGCGATCGGCATGCCTGTCTGTGGCGGGAACACATCAGCGAGGACCTCGGCACCCTTGGCGGCCCGGAGAGCTCCGCCGCCGCCGTCAACGACCTCGGCCTGGTGGTCGGTACGAGTCAGACGCGCAGCGGGGCCGACCACGCGTTCGTGTGGTCCGACCGCCGTATGCATGACCTCGGCACCCTCGGTGGCACCTGGAGCAGTGCGTCCGGCGTGAACAACGCCGGGCTGGTCATCGGGAGCAGCGGCACGGCGGACGACCGGACCCACGCGTTCTGCTGGCAGAACGGAACAATGACAGATCTCGGGACACTCGTTGGAGATGAGCACAGCGAAGCCGTCGCGGTGAACAATGCCGGCCAGGTGCTCGTGCGCAGCTACGGCGGGGGAGTTCGGGCATTCCTCTGGTCCGGCGGCGACCTCACCGAGATCCACGGTTTCGGCGAGGGTTGGGTCGACCCGGCCGGGCTCAACGACTCCGGCGTGGTCTGCGGAACGGTCGAGCTCCCGGCCGGGGACGGGCATGCGTTCCGCTGGCGGCACGGAGTGGTCACCGATCTCGGCACCCTCGGCGGGAGGCAGAGCTCGGCCAGTCACGTGACGGCCGGTGGAGTCGTTCTCGGTGAGGCGGTGAGCGTCTCGAGCCCCGTCCCCCACGCCGCCTTCTGGACACCGTAGTGGTGCCTGAGAGCGGCGGTGCGCCGCATGCCACGGCGAGCGGCCAGCGTGGCGACGCCGGCACCGACTACAGACCAGCAGAACGGCCCCGGCGCTCCGACGCCGTCCGCAACCAGGAGCGCCTGCTGACCGCGGCGCGGGCGGTCTTCGCCGAACTCGGCACGAACGCACCGTTGAACACGATCGCGCGACGCGCCGGGGTCGGCCCGGCGACGCTCTACCGGAACTTCGCCAACCGCGAGGACCTGATCGAGGCCGTGTACCGCGAGGATGTCGCCGGGCTCCGCCGCCAGGCGGACGAGCTGGGCGACCGGCTCCCGCCCGGCGCAGCGCTCGCCGCCTGGCTCAGGCAGCTCGCGAGGCACCTCCTGGCCCGGCAGGGGGTCTTCGTCCTCGAGATCGAGGGCCCGCCAATCGCTCCGCTACCGCGGGCGGCGCCGCCCGCCTCCCCCGCCACCCCGCTCGGTGACGCCGGAGCCGGAGTGCTCGCCCGTGCTCAGCGCGCCGGCAGCGCGCGCGCCGATATCACCGTGGACGACCTGGTGGCGGTCACGGCCGCGCTCGTGTCGGCGCTGGGCCCTGGCGGCGGCGAGCGAAATTCCGGCACGCCCGAGGCCCAGCCGGCCGCCGGCGAAAAGGGAGAAATCAGCGTCCAGCATTCACAAGATCATGATACAGGCGCATATCTTGACCGGCTGCTGTCACTCGTCGCGAACGGCTGGCAGATTAGCGACCGCGGCGGTCATCCCTAGCCGTGCTTCGAAGGCGGTGCGTGGCGCGGAGAGCATCCCCGCGGTAGGCGGGCCTCCACGGCGCGGGCACGCATCGACCGTCTCGTAACTGGAGTCTTCCCTCAAATGATGATCAAGTGCAGGCCACTGTGATCCGCTCCGGGGCCGGAGAAGTCCGGCCCGTTCCAGGTCGACTGCGCGAGCGGCGCGATATCGCCAGGTACGGCGACGATGACGGTCCCGTACTTGCCGAGGATGTCCATAATAGTTGACCTGATCCGAATAAATTCGACACCCGTGTGCCCGACGTGCACCGGGCAGAGGTCGCCGCTGTCCAGACGCGCTATTCCGTCGGGTATCTGCTCGCCGGCGGCGACCTGGGACCGGTTCTCCATCCGCCATTGCCGTTCGCTGAGCCAGCCCACGACGACCAGGTCGGGGAGACCGTCGCGCTCCAGCCGCAGCCGCGCTCGCGCCACCATCGCATGGTGGACAGCCGCCGCGGCCGCGCCCGGTGCCGCCACGGGTGAGGCTCTGTCACCGGTGCTGACGAGCCTCTCCCCGTCCGGCGTCAGACGGACGAGGCGGCCCTGGTTGGCGAGCACCGGCTCGGCGTATGCGACCCCGGCGTTCGCCCAACGGGTCACGATCGACCGTGCCGCGTTCTTCGAGATGAGCCGAGCGGGGTTGAGCACGTCAGGCAGGTCGGTCTCGAAGACCGCATGCATATCGAAGATCCACTCGAGCGCGTGCAGATCGCGCGTGTTAAGTCGAACCGTCCCCTGGTCGGCTCTCCTCCTAGGTATCCGAGTAGCCACCGTTCCTGCTGCCTCCACGCACTCGCAGTACACCGGACGGAAGTAGATTCCCAGAGGACTTTTGACCCTGAGAGCCATCACGATCCCGATGAGACAAGAGTACATGGCAAGGAGACAGCGGTGAGGAGACGAGCGACTGGCGGTCGTGCGACTTCGCCGGCTGGCCAGCAGATAACCGGCGACTGACCGGCTCCTGCCAATCAGGCCGGCATTCAAAGCGCTAAGATGCAACGTCGCGATGACGGCCGAAGCACGCCCACGCGGAACTGATTATTTAAATCAGGCACAGATTTTCAGGAACCGGATGAGAGCTCGTCCACATTGTCCGGAATTTTTGAGGTACCAGCATACGCCTGGGCCACTTTCCGCGCGGCGAGCTGCCGAACTTCAGGGAGGATCGCGCCTGACATAGTTAGCCCATTGCCCATGTTTACCCGTAAGCAAACGCACCCCATTGGCGTTAACCCGGCACCCCTCGAGGCCGTTCGCGGCTGGTCGACGTCGCGCTTGCCCACAGCGTCGGGCCGGTACCGCGCGGTCCAGGCCGCCACCTCATCGCGGTCCCGGATCCTCATCGGACGCGACGCTGTAAACGGGGCGGGGAACGATGGCCGGCGCGAGAGCTGATCAGCGCGTGCCCGAGAGACGCCGAGTCACTCGGCAATGTCCCGCAGGTTCACAATCCCGGCCACACTCAACACCGTAGAACCAGCATCGCTGCTACCGGTAACACCGCTAGCCTCTCGGAGCGTCACACGCAATCCGGGAGGTCCGTGCCAATGTGGCTTTGCGCGCATAGAACGCACGACCGCACCGCCGGCACGGCTGCGACAGGCGGACAAGGCGGCCGGGCGCTGCGCCGCCCGATCCCGTTTCGCCACGGACCGCTCCGCGGCCACGACGCCGTCCTCGGCGGCCACCGCTCCCGCTCAGCTCAGGTACCGGCCGGGGACGCCGCCAATCGCACCACAGTGATCGATAGAAAGATATCCGGCCGGACGTGCTTCGATCTGTTCCACACCTGCCTCGGCCGGCCCGACGCCGGAAGAGCGGCCCGGCGCGCTTCCACGCGACGAAGATGGCGATCAGCAGGGGTCCGGCCGGTCTGGCTGATCCCGGCCGATCCACGCGAGCAGGGCGCCCAGCGACGGCAGGCAGACAACAGCGAGGACTGTGGCCAACAGCCATCCGGCGAAAACATCAGTGGGCCAGTGCACCCCGAGGTAGATCCGGCTGAGCCCCACAGTGAACGCCCAGATGCCCGGGACCGCGACAGCCGCGACCCTGGTGGAGCGCCTGCGGGCCCGGCGGTACAGCACCGCGGCGAGACCCGCGGCCACCAGCGCCGAGGTGGTCGTGTGGCCGGATGGAAACGCGAAGCCGGACGGATAGGTTATCCAGTGTGCCACCGGCGGTCGCGCCCGACCGACGATGACCGCCAGCGAGGTCCTCAACAGCTGTCCCAGCAGCAGCGCCACGACCCCTGCGACGGCGCCCAGCCACCACCGCGACACCGCCAGGGCGCCGGCGACCGCGGCAAGACAGTAGGCGCGGGCACCGACGCCGGTGTCGGTGACGGCGACCGCGACATCGGACAGCCCGGGGTCACGGTGAGCCAACACCCATCGGTGCCACCCGGCATCGAACCCGAACGGCGTTCCACTCCGGAGGACGACGGCGCCCAGCAGCACCGCGAGCAGGACCCCCGCCGCTCCGGCGACGGTGTACCGGATGGTCTCGGTGCGGGCCCGCTCCGAACCGGGCAGGCCCACCACCCGGTCAGAGGTCGAGCGCACCGGTTGCCCGCCGGGTCGACGCATGTCCGCCAACAGGAGTCTCCGTCGGCACATCGGTGATCATCACATGGGTCGCCGGCAGGGCCCGTCGGGACACGATGGCCCCCGCCTTGATGTCAGGCGCCGCGACACAGCCGATGATGATCGTTTTCAACGGTCCTGTTCCCCGGTCGAGCCTTATCCGTCGGTCGTTCGCGACTGGTTTTTCGCGGCCGTTGCCTGCGCGCTTCCTCCTTCCGCGGCCGAGCTTTCGCGTTCGGTTCCGCGGTCGTTTCGGGCCCCGCGACACGCCTCGGCCGAAGAGCGCGTCCCGCCCGCCGGGTGTGCCCCGTCCGAAGACCGCGCCTCGCCCGAAGACTAGGACGGCCAACATGTGAGGACGATGTGGGACGGCCCTCCCCTATCACCATCAGCTCCCCGCTGTATGACTGCTCCGCCAGGTCGTGAAACTGGCCGGAACCCCGCTGTGCTGACCAGAAGCAATAGCCAGTAGGTGTCTTTCCCGGCTGGCCGCCGTAGACAGGCAGGAAGCGGCATCCGGATGGCATCCGCGTACCGCGGTACCTGGGCTGTCGGCCCTGGTACCGCGGTACCACCGCCGGGCCCGAAGATCGGACCGCGGTATGACGAATCGTCTCGGGCCCACGCCTAGCGTCTCCCAGCAGGACGCCGGGAACCCGGCGGACAGGTCTGAGAGGGAAGCGATGATCGAGGCGCGACAGCTGACCAAGCGATACGGGCCGAAGACAGCCGTCGACGGTCTGGACTTCACGGTCCGGCCGGGCTCGGTGACGGGATTTCTGGGGCCGAACGGCGCCGGTAAGTCCACCACGATGCGAATGATCATTGGATTGGACGCGCCGACCGCCGGCTCGGTGACGGTGAACGGCCGGGAGTACGCGAAGCACGCGGCTCCGCTGCGGGAGGTCGGCGCGCTCCTGGAGGCGCGGTCCATCCACCCCGGACGAACGGCCTTCGACCACCTGATGGCCCTCGCGTACACCCACGGCATCCCCCGCGCCCGGGTGGACGAGATGATCGAGCTGACGGGCCTGGGTTCGGTGGCCCGCAGGCGCGCCGGTGCCTTCTCGCTCGGCATGGGCCAGCGGCTGGGCATCGCCGCGGCGCTGCTCGGGGACCCGCAGACCGTCATGCTGGACGAGCCGGTCAACGGGCTCGACCCGGAGGGTGTGCTGTGGATCCGGAATCTGCTCACCGACCTCGCGGCCGCCGGGCGGACCATCTTCGTCTCGTCGCACCTGATGAGCGAGGTGGCGCTGGTCGCCGACCATCTCATCATCGTCGGGCGCGGGCGGGTCCTGGCTGACACCACCGTGCAGGAGCTGGTCCGGCAGGCCGGCGGCGACACCGTGGCGGTCGCCAGCGCCGACCCGGCGCGGCTGCGCGGCCTTCTGGCCGGTCCCGGGGTCGAGATCACGGCGACCACGGGGTCGGAGCAGTTGAGCGTGACCGGCATGTCGGCCCGCGAGATCGGGACCAGAGCCGCTGAACACGGCATCGCGCTGTTCGAGCTCACCGCCCGGACGGTCTCCCTGGAGGACGCCTTCATGGCCCTGACCAAGGACGCCGTCGAATACCATTCCGAGACGACCGTGGCGAGGGCGGCATGACCACCATCACTGAGACCCGGCCCGTACCCGCAACGCCGTCCCGGACGGCCGGCTCCGGTCAGAAGGTGACCGGCCGGCGGGTGCTGCGTTCCGAGTGGGCCAAACTGTGGTCGCTGCGGTCGACCTGGATCACGCTGACCCTCGGGCTGCTCTTCCTGTTCGCGGTCGGCGTCATCGCCGCGGTGCAGTACAGGTCGATGACCGGGCCGGGCAAGCACCTGGACCCCGGCCTCGCGGATGCCACCACCCAGGGCCTCGCCCTGTTCGGCGTGCCGTTCGCGCTGGTCGCGCTGGGCGTCCTGGGGGTGTTGACGACCTCGGGCGAGTACACGTCCGGCATGATCCGGTCCACGCTGGCGGCCGTCCCGCGCCGCCTGCCGGTGTTGTGGGCCAAGGCCGCCGTCCACGGTCTGATCGCCTTCGTCCTCAGCGTGATCGGTGTGTTCGTCGCGTTCCTCGTCGCCAGCGGGATCCTTTCCCGCACCCCCATCGCCATGAGCGTCACCGACGGTGGTGTCGTGCGCAGCCTGCTCGGCGCGGGCCTCTACCTCGGCCTGGTCGCCGTGATCGGGGTGGCGCTGGGCGCACTGCTGCGCTCGACCGCGGGCGGGATCTCGGCCCTGGTCGGCACGTTCCTGCTGGTGCCCAGCCTGATGTCGCTGCTGCCGAGGTCCTGGCGGACCGACGTCACCCCGTACCTGCCCAGCAGTGCCGGCGAGTCGGTCTTCGCCCTGCACCACACCGCCGGCACGTTGTCGGCCGGTGCGGGGCTGCTCGTCCTGCTCGGCTGGACGGCTCTCGTCCTCGGCGGGGCCGCGCACCGGCTCGTCCGGTCGGACGTCTGATCCTCCGGTACTCTCGGTGAGCGACGACGACGCGGCCGGCGGGCTCGTGGGACATCCCGCGACCGCCCGGTTGTTCCACGCCGGACAGCGGGTCCGGCAGTGGGACATCGCACGCCCCTGGGCGCTGGACACCGCCGTCGTGGTCACGATCTTCCTCGTGTTCTGCCTGCCCGCCCTCCCGCACGACGGGGACCCTCCGGACACGCCGATCCCCTTCGTCTGGCCGCCGCTGGCCGAGATGCTGCTGTTCCAGGCCGCGCTGCTCGTCCCGCTGTGGTGGCGGCGCCGCGCCCCGCTGGCAGCGTTCCACGCGGTCATGGCGGCGTTCGTCGTCGAGCTGGCCGTCGGTGTCCTGCTGCGCGCCGACGTCGCGCTGCTGGTCGCCGTTTACAGCCTGGTGCTCCACGCGCCGCTGCGGCGCCTGCCGTGGGCGGTACCCGCGTCGATCGCCACGTTCGTGCTGCTCGTGATCCGCCTGGCCACGGTGCTGCCGGTGGGGGATCTGATTTTCCTGCTCCTCAGCATCGGCGTCGCGGCCGCCGCGCTGGGGTTCGCGGTGCGCATCCGCCGCGCGCAGCTGGCCGCGCTGCGCGACCGGGCCCGTCAGCTCGAGATCGAGCGGGACCAGCGCAGCAGACTCGTGGCGGCCAGCGAGCGCGCCCGGATGGCCCGCGAGATGCACGACATCGTCGGCCACAGCCTCGCAGTGATCATCGCGCTGGCTGACGGCGGCGCGTACGCCGTGGACGTCGCGCCCGAACGCGGCAAAGAAGCGCTCAACCTGATCGGCGACACCAGCCGCCGGTCGCTCGGCGAGCTGCGCCGCGTCCTCGGCGTACTGCGGGAGCGTGCCGAGGCGCCCGATCTCAGCCCGCAGCCGCGCATCGCCGATCTCGACTCGCTGTGCCGGCGCGTCCGCGCGGCCGGGCCGCAGGTTGAGTACCAGAGCGCCGGTGAGCTCGATGCCCTGGATCTCGGGGTGCAGCTGGCGGCGTACCGCATCGTCCAGGAGGCGCTCACCAACATCCTCAAGCACGCCGGCCCGCGCACCCGGGTGCGCATGGCGCTGCGCATCGACGGCACCCGGCTTCGGATCATGATTCGGGACACCGGCCCACCCGACGCCGCCGACCGGCCCGCTCCCCCCGGCGAGCCGGGTCACGGCCTGATCGGAATGCGGGAACGCGCTGGGCTCTACGACGGCACCGTCGCGGCGGGCCCCGCCCCGGGCGGAGGATGGAGCGTGGCAGCCGACCTCGACCTCACCCCGCACGAAACCCCACCGCACAAGCCCGAAGGCGACCCCACATGATCAGCGTGCTCATCGTGGACGACCAGCCCCTGCAACGCCTCGGCTTCCGCATGCTGCTCGAGAGCAACCCCGACACGGAGGTGGCCGGCGAGGCCAGGAACGGTTCGGACGCGGTACGGCAGACGGCGGACCTGCATCCCGACGTCGTCCTGATGGACGTCCGCATGCCAGGCATGGACGGCATCGAGGCGACCAGGCGGATCGTGGCCGGCGGCGGCCGCTCGCGCATCCTCATGCTCACGACCTTCGATCTCGACGAGTACGTGCACGCCGCGCTTCGCGCCGGCGCCAGCGGCTTCCTGCTGAAGGACGCCTATCCCGAGGAGCTCCTCGCCGGCATCCGGGCGGTCGCCGTCGGCGACGCGGTCATCGCGCCCGCCCTCACCAGGCGCCTGCTCGACGCGTTCGCACAGCATCTCGGCGATGCCCTTCCCGACGGGGAGCGGGCCGCCGACCCGCGCCTGGACACGCTGACCGAACGGGAACGCGAGATCCTCGTCGCCATCGGCCACGGCTGGACCAACGGCGAGATCGCCGAGCGGCTGGTCCTGTCCGAATCGACCGTCAAGACCCACGTGGGCCGCGTACTCGCGAAGATCGGCGCCCGGGACCGGGTGCAGGCCGTCATCTGTGCCTATGACCTTGGCCTGACCCGCCCGCAGGCCCGCGCCGAAACCGCCCGGGACCGCAGAACCGACAATCGGCAATAAACGGGCGAGACAGGCCACACGCCGCACAATTAAATTAACATCAGGTGGACGGGTATCGCCCACTCGGACCGCAAACGGACTCGGACCGCAAACGGACTCGGACTGTCAACAGCCGGGGATGAAAGACGGCGATCTGGCGATCGTACGATAGGAACCGGCTCGGCGCTCTCCGACCTGGTTTCGGCGGGGGCGAGAATCAGGATCGTCGAACTGCACGACCGCACGTGTCCGGAGGCCGTCCATGCTCCCATCAATCCTTGACATAACCCCGGGAGAAATCGCGTCCATCGACGCCGACGAATACATCGGCGCCCTGATGCGATGGCATTTCTCGGAGGAGACCGGTAGCCCGTACTGGTTGCGCCGGTCCCGGAGCCTGGATTTCGACCCGATCGCCGACGTCCGGACTTTCGCCGATCTCGTGCTCTTCCCGAACGTCGTCAACGAGTTCCGCGATGTCCCGGTCGAGGACCTGGTCCCAAGGGGGCTGACCGGCGCGGACCGGGTGATCGCGGGAATCTTCGAGAGCGGCGGGACGACCGGCGCCCCGAAAAGATTCGTGATGTTCGAACGCTGGGCCGAGTTCGCACTTAGCTGGGACGAGTTCCATTACAGCGACCTGGGGACGACGAACATCCTGGCGATCGCGCCCAGCGGGCCGCACATGTTCGGCGACTTCGCCAGCAGGAGGGCACGCCGCCACAACGGCGTGAGGTTCACCGTCGACCTCGACCCCCGGTGGATCAAGAACCTCATAGCCCGCGGCGCTCTGGAGGAGGCCGACCGCTACGCCGAGCATCTGGTCGACCAGGCGGCGCACATCCTTACCAGCCAGTCCGTCGGAATCCTGGTCACGACTCCACCGCTGCTCGAGCGGATAGCGCGGCGCGCGGAGCTCGTCGAGGTCATCAACAAGAACATCCGGTTCATCTGCTGGAGCGGCGCGCACATGGACGCCGACTCGCGCGACATCTTCCGGCGGGAGGTATTCCCCGGAATCCCCCTCAAGGGCCTTTACGGGAGCACGACGGTGCTCGGTATGTCCCGCGAGCGCCCGCAGGAGGATTCCGACGAGCTCGCGGTGTTCGATCCGCCCAGCCCGTACATCACCTTCCAGGTGGTGGATCCCGGGACCGGCGCGGAGGTCGGGTTCGGCGAGCGCGGCCAGGTCGTGATGAACCACCTCACCAAGTACGCGCTGGTGCCGAACAACCTCGAGCGGGACACGGCGGTCCGGGTCGAGCCGCTGACCGGAGCGCTCGGCTGCGCCGTCGCCGACGTCGCCCCGGTCACCACCTTCGACAGCCAGGCCGTCATCGAAGGGGTCTACTGATGGACGAGCAGATCCACATCGACGCGCTCGGTCCGACCGGGCCGTACCGCTCCCGCGAGCGCAAGCCGCTCACCGCGCTCTCCGGGGAGCACATCGGCGAGATCAGCCAGGTGCCGACGCTCTACGTGCGCCGGGCGCTGGCCGCGATGCGCGCGGCGCCGACCGTGCCGGCCGCCGAGCGGTTCGCCGCGCTCGACAAGGCCGCCGACCTGTTCACCGGCGCCGCCGTCGGCGGCCTGCACCCCGACGACTACGCCCACCTCGTCTCGCAGGCGTCGGGTGTGCCGCTCGGCGTGGTCCGCCAGTCGGTCGAGTGGGTCGCGGAGGTGCTGCGTTCCCAGCGGCGCACGGTCGAGCTGGCGATGCCCCGAGGCGCGGTCGCCGACTGGCGCGACCCGGCCACGACCACCGGTTCCGCGGTCTGGACCCGGCGCGGGGACCTCTTCGCCGTCCACGCCGCCGGCAACACCCCGGCCGTGCACGGGCTGTGGCCCGAGGCGTTGGCGCTGGGATACAAGGTCGCGCTCCGGCCGTCGTCCCGCGAGCCGTTCACCGCCTTCCGGCTGGTGAGCGCCCTGCGCGACGCCGGTTTCCCGCCTGCGGCGCTGACCCTGCTGCCCACCGACTACGCGGCCGCGGACGTCATCGTCGCCGAGGCCGACCACGCGATCGTGTACGGCGGCCAGGACGTCGTCGACAAGTACCGGGCCAACCCGCGCGTGCTGACACAGGGGCCAGGGCGGTCGAAGATTCTCGTCACCGCCGAGGTCGACTGGCGGGAGAAGATCGACGTCATCGCCGGCTCGGTCAGCCACCTGGGGGGAACCGCCTGCACCTGCGCCACCGCCGTGCTCGTCGAAGGTGACCCCGAACCGCTGGCGCGGGCGCTCGCCGAGCGGCTGGGCCGGATTCCGAGCCTGCCGCCCGACCACCCCGACGCGATCCTGACGGTGCAGCCGACCGCCACGGCGACGCAGCTCGACCGCTACCTGCACACCGTCGCCGGTGACGCGCACGCGCTGCTCGGCGGGGACACCATCGTCGACGACCTTCCCTCGGGCGGCTCGGTGCTGCGGCCGGCGGTGCACCTGGTCGCGTCGAGCACGGCCCCCCAGCTGAACGTCGAACTGCCGTTCCCGTGCGTCTGGGTCGGCCCCTGGCAGGAGCGGGACGGCGTCGCCCCGCTGCGCGACTCCCTCGTCCTCACCGCGATGACGACCCGGACGGACCTCGTCGACACCCTGCTGGACGAACCGTCGATCACCAACCTCTACCTCGGGGACAACCCCACGACCTGGCTGCGCCCCGGCATCCCGCATGACGGCTACCTCGGCGAGGTCCTGATGCGTAGCAAGGCGATGATCCGCTCCGGTCCGTGAAGCCCCCCGCTGGCAACCACAGCCGACAGGGAGGGTCGAGGGCCTCCAGGGAACTCAGGCGACGGGGCCGGCGCCCGCCCGTCCAGGATCTCGACGGCACACGCCGCGCGGCCGCGGAGCGGCCCCCGGGTGGCGGAGCGGCCCCCGGGTGGCGGGGCGGAAGCTCGCCCCGCGCGATAGGGCCGCCGCGATGTGAGTTCGATGTGAGCCCGCGTTGCCGGGCGAGGCCGTCCGTACCCAGTGGAATACGACGTCGCCATTGACGGCTGGAGTAGCGAAAGGGCCAGTCACAGCGAAGGGACGGGGCCGTGGCGGTTGACGTCGGCGGAATCGGAGTATGGCGGGCTTCGTTCTACTGGCCTGGCGACGCCGGGCAGCACGCGGAGATCGCCGCGGAGCTGGAGGATCTCGGGTACGACGCGATCTGGATCGGTGCCTCCGCCGGTGACCTCGCGCTGCCGGAGACACTGCTGGACGCGACGTCACGGATCGCGGTGGCCACGGGGATCGTCAACGTCTGGACCGAGCCGTTGGACCAGGTGGTCGCCAGCTACGCCCGCGTATCCGGGGCCCACCCCGACCGACTGCTTCTCGGCATCGGTGCCGGGCACGCCGCGAACGTCGAGCCGACCGGGCAACGCTACGAGCGGCCGTACCGGAAGGTGGTCGACTACCTGGACGGCCTCGACGCGGCGAAGACGCCGGTCCCCCGGGAGAACCGTGCGCTCGCGGCGCTCGGCCCGCGGGTTCTCGCGCTCGCCGCCGAGCGCACGGCGGGCGCGCATCCCTACCTCGTCCCACCGGAACACACGCGGCGGGCCCGAGAGATCCTCGGGAGCGGTCCGCTGCTCGCCGTCGAGCAGAAGGTCGTCCTGGAGACCGATCCGGAGCGGGCTCGCACGATCGCCCGCGCCACGGTGAACCGCTACATGACCCTGCCGAACTACACCAACAATCTCCTCCGGCTCGGCTTCACTCCCGACGACTTCGGAGGCGGCGGCAGCGACCGCCTCGTCGACGCGCTCGTCGCCTGGGGTGACCTCGACGCGGTCCTCAGCCGCGTGCGGGAGCACCAGGACGCGGGCGCGGACCACGTGTGCATCCACGTCCTCACCGAGGACCCGACGACTGTTCCCCGGCCGCAATGGCGCGCCCTCGCCACCGCACTCGACCTGGTTTCCTAGCGGCGCTGCCCAGCGCGGCGCTGAAGGTCCGCCCAGGTACGCGATTCATCCCGGCCAGTGTCACGATTCCCGGCCGGTCGCCGCAAAGGATTTTCCGGGGCGGTCACCCAGATCACAACGCGGGAGGCCGTCTACCAGGCCTTTTCCGTCATCAACGCCGCCAGCGGCGAGCAGGGCCGGCACGAGTCGCCTTTCCGGTGTTCCGCGGAGTGAGCGACTGCCTTGTCGGTGGTCACTGGCTGGCGAATAATCGATCAGTAACCTGAGCGATCCGCCGGTCAGGTTCCGGGCAGTTCGGGGGGTGGAGAAGGCGGCCGTGCGCGATCGGGCGGGCGGGCGGCTCCTCCCGGGGACGGCGGCCGTGGGAGAGGCACCCGGCGGCGCCGCGATCGACGGCGCCGCCGCGCCCGCGGCGGACCACCGGCGCAAGCCCGCGGCGTCCATGACCGGAAACGGGGACGACCTCCGCCGGAGATACGGGGTGCCGGCACTCGCCGTGGTGGGCGCGGTCATCGGGGCGGTGGTGCTCTGGCTTTCCGACGGCGGTCGGGACGAGGACACGACAAGCACCCTCTTCTCCGGCCTCGTCGGCGGGCTCTACCTGCTGACCGGTTCCGTCACGCACCTGCGCCGACCGGGTCGGCTGGGGTTGCGCATGGTGATGGTCGGCATCTCCTGGTTCGCCGAGGACCTGCAGGTCTCGAGCTACCCGGTGCCGCACACCGTCGGAATGTTCTTCCGGTGCGTCGCCTCGGGATGTCTCGTGCACCTCCTGCTGGCCTTCCCCGAGGGGCGGCTGCGGACGCGCACCGAGCGGGCGGTGACCGGCGGGGTGTATGTGTTCGTGCTCGTCCTCGTGCCGCTGGGCGTCCCCTTCTACCGGTCGTTGACACCGAACCTGCTGCTCGTCGCCAACCTGGCCCGGATGCAGGACCTGCTGGTCGACAGCACGCAGGTGGTGTTCGCCGTCATCGTCGGCGCGCTGCTCGTCCGGCGTTGGTTCGTCGCCACCCCGCCGGCCCGCCGGGTGCTCGCGCCGGTGTACGGCGTCGGGCTCGTCGGGAGCGTCGCGTCGCTGCTCCACCCGGCGTTGACCGGTTCGACCGCGCTGCTGATCAACGAGGTCGCCCACCTCGCCACCCTCGGGCTCCCGGTGGCGTTCCTGGCCGGTGCGCTGCGCGTCCGGCTCGGCCGCACGGCCGTCGGGGACCTCCTCCTGCAGCTGCCGCAGATGCCGCCGACCGAGCTGCGCCACCTGCTGGCCCGCGCGCTCGGCGACCCCACGCTGCGCATCGCGTACCCCCGCCCGGACCATGCCGGTTCGGACGCCGGTTCCACCGACGGATACCTGGACGCCGACGGGCAGCCCGTGACGCCCCGCCCGGATGACGCGGTGACCCCGGTCCGGCGCGGCGTGCGCGTGGTCGCCGTGCTCCTGCACGACCCGGCGCTGCGCGCCGACCGGCACGTCCTGCACGCCGTGACGGCGGCCGCGGCGCTGGAGCTGGACAATCAGCGGCTCGCCGCTGAGGTGCGGGCCCAGCTCACCGAGGTCCGGGCATCCCGGGTCCGCATCGTCGCGGCGGCCGACGAGCAGCGCCGCCGGATCGAACGCGATCTGCACGACGGCGCCCAGCAGCAGCTCGTCACGGCCGCGCTGATCCTGCGGCTGGCGCGGGACCGGCTCGGCCCGGCTCCCCCCGACCCCGAGCTCGGCGTGCTCCTGCGGCGGGCCGCCGACGGGCTGGAGGCGGCGGTCACGGAGCTGCGCGAGCTCGCCCGCGGCATCCATCCCGCGGTGCTCACCGAGGCCGGGCTGCTGCCCGCGCTGCGGACGCTCGCCGCCCGCTCGGCATACCCCGTGCAGGTCGTCGACGGACCCGCGTTGCCGCCGCTGCCGGACCAGGTGGCCGCGACGGCCTACTTCGTCGCCGCCGAGGCGGTGACGAACGCGGCGAAGCACGCCCGCGCCAGCCAGATCCACGTCCACGCCCGGGCGTCCGGGAACCGGCTGCTCGTCACCGTCGCCGATGACGGCGTCGGCGGCGCCGACATGAACGCCGGAACGGGCCTGCTCGGGCTGCGCGACCGGACCGCCGCGCTCGACGGCAGCCTGGTCGTGCGCAGCCTCCCCGGCGCCGGGACGTCCGTCCACGCAGAGTTGCCTCTGGAGGGCTCTTGACCACCGCCACCACTCCATCCGCCCCGGCCGCCGGGGTGCCGCGCATCGTCCTCGCCGACGACGCCTCGCTGTTCCGGGCGGCGCTCGCCGAGCTGCTGGAACGCGACGGGTGCGCGATAGTCGCGCAGTCCGGGAACGCGGACGAGCTGCTCGACGCCGTCGAACGGCACCGCCCGGACCTCGCGGTCGTCGACATCCGGATGCCGCCCGGCTACCACCTGGAAGGGCTGCGCGCGGCCGTGCGGCTGCGGCGGAGCCATCCCGGGACGGGCGTGCTGCTCCTGTCACAGCATCTGGAGGTCGCGCACCTCGACGAGCTGGTCGGGCACACCGCGCGCGGTGTCGGCTACCTGCTGAAGGACCGGGTCACCGGGCCCGGCTTCCTGGATGCCGTGCGCCAGGTGGCGGCGGACGGCTGCGCGTTCGACCCCGAGGTCGTCCCGCTGCTCGTCGGCGGCAGGAGCGGCCGGCGCGACGAGCTGGCCGCGCTCAGCCCGCGGGAGCGGGAGGTCCTCGCGCTGATGGCGCAGGGCCGGTCCAACAACGCGATCGCCGACGAGCTGCACCTCACGACACGCACCGTCGAGACGCACGTCCGCGGTGTCTTCCAGCGGCTCGCGCTGCCCGACGAGGCCGAACACAACCGCCGTGTCCTCGCGGTGCTCGCCTACCTGCGCTCCGCTCGACGGGCCACGATCAGCGCCAGCGCGGCCGCCGACAGCGTCGACTTGGGGAGGAACCCGGCGGCGGACGACCGCTCGACCGCGTCGCCGTAGTGCTCGGCGTCGCGCACCGAGCAGAACACCACTGTCGCGTCGGGGGCCGTGCGGCGTAGCGCCCGGCAGACGCTGAACCCGTCCATGTCGGGCAGGGCGATGTCGAGCAGTACCACGTCGGGGCCCGCCTCGGGCACACCGGCCAGCGCCTCGGCCCCGGTCCCGGCGTCGCCCACCACCTGGTAACCGCCGCTCTCCAGGAGCACGCGGGCGACGGCGCGGAACGGCTCGCTGTCGTCGACGATGAAGACGCGGCCCACCGCCACCCGGTCCATCTCCGGACGGTAGCACCCGGCGGCCGTTTCGGATCTCGGTGCCAGCACTGGGAAAACCGCTCTCGAAAGCCAGTGCCGGCACGGATGTGCCCAGATCCGGTTCGCCCGACACTCCTTCCCATGAAGGCCGTCCTGACCGGGCTCGCGCGCGTGTTCGCCGTGATCGTCGTATTCGTGGTCGTCCGTGGCCAGATCGACTCCGACTCCGACTCGGGCAGCGTCGACTACCCGTTCACGTGCGCATGACAGCGCGCCGCGCGTCGCTGTGGCGGCATCCGGTGCTGACACCCGGCTATGCGGCGGCGATCGCGTTCGGTGCCGTCGCCCTGTCGAGCGTCGTCGTGGCGTCGGCGTCGGCGCCGCAGTCGCCGGTCACCGGCAAGCCGGAGCGGGTCACCGTCACCTTGGTCGAGGCGTCGGGCGCCCGGCTCCCGGACGACCTGACCGTCCAGATCCGGCACGGCTCGACCGTGCTGGCCGCAGACGGGATCGTCACGCAGGGCCGATCGTCCGCGGACGTCCCTCCCGGCGACCACGAGGTGTGCGTGGTCTCGTCGACGACGCCGATGCGGGTGGCCGGGTCGGACCCGGCGTCGGTGTGCATCCGGGAGCGGGTGTCCGCCGACACCCCGACCAAGGTGACAGTCGAGCAGGTCCGCGTGGTCGCGGACAGGACGGACGGGGACGACCCGCTCCCGAACGACAGCAAAGTCACGATCAGCTACGCGCAGCGCGAGCTGCCGGGCGGCGCCCTCGACCCGAACGGGCAGTTCACGCCGTCCGAGCTGCCGCTGAACGCGGTGGTCTGCCTGGACCCGCCGACCGGTTGGCGATTCGCCGACACGAAAGCCCGCGACCAGCAGTGCCAGCCGGTAACCAACCCGGCCGCCGACGTGCTGTTCCGCCTGGAGAAACCATGACGGGCAGGGCCGTGACGGGACGAGCGGAGCGGATTCCGCTTCCGCTGCTCGCGGCCTCGGCGCTCGTCGCGGCCGGATTCGGCTGGGCCCTGCTGTTCCGGGACCGCCCGTTCGAGACGACGCTCGCCGTGGTTCTCGGGTCCGCCGCCGTCGGCGCGCTGCTCGCCGCTCTGCTGGGGCAACCGCTCACAGACCGCGCCCGGCCCCCGGACCGCCCGCCGTCCGGGCCGGGCGCCGGCGGCGCGAAGCCGCAGACCGCGCCGCCGCAGACCGGGCAGCCGGAGACCGCGCAGCTCGTGCTGCCGGTCGGGCAGCCGGCTGGCGGCGCCCCGTCCACGGGGCAGTGGTGGAACAGGGAGGCCCCGCCACCGGCGGCGCCGACCACCGCGACCGCGCCGACCCGCCCGGCTCCCCGCGATCTCGGGGAGCTGCGCGACTCGGCCCGCGTCGTGCAGTGCCCGCGCTGCGGCGCGTTCCGCCTCGACGTCCGGCACGCCGGCGCGGGGTATGCGTTCCGCTGCCGCGCCGATGGCCACGAGTGGACCTGGCTACCCGGAACCACGTGGCCGGTCGTCGTCGTCGCGAGTCGCCGCCGGAATACCCGTTGACCCGGGACCGCGCCGGGCTCAGGACCGTGTCGAATCCAGAACCGCGAGTTCAGAACCACGAGTTAAGAACCGCGAGTTCAGGACCGTGTTGACCAGGACGGATGGACGAATGTACGAGCAGACCTTCTCCCGTACCAACCCCGGCTGCATCGTGTTCCTGCTGGACCGGTCCGACTCGATGAAGCAGCCGTGGCAGTCCAGCGGAGGCACGCTCGCCGAGGGCGCCGCCCGCGCCGTGAACAAGATCCTGCTCGATCTGTGTGTGAAGTCGGCGAAGGAGGTCGGCGGCCGGGCCAGGCACTACTTCGACGTCGGGGTCTTCGGCTACGGCGCCTGCCCGGTGGGGGGCGGCGAGGGCGTCGAGCCGGCACTGGCCGGGCAGCCGATCGTGCCGATCCCGCAGGTGTTCGACAACCCGCTGCGGGTCGAGGCCGAACAGTCGGTCGACGCCGTCGCCGGCTCCCGGCTCCCGGTCTGGATCGAGCCGGTGTTCGGCTACCGCACCCCCATGTGCCAGGCCATCGCGACGGCGGGCGAGCACGTGTACGGGTGGGCGGCCAGCCACCCCGACTCGTTCCCGCCGATCGTCATCAACATCACCGACGGGATGGTCACCGACAGCCCGTTCGACGGCGCCGACCTCGCCGAGTGGGCCGCCCGGCTCACCTCGATCGAAACCCGCCACGGCCGGACACTGCTGTTCAACATCTTCCTGTCACCGACCGTCGCACCCGAGGCGCTGTTCCCGGTCACGGCGGCGGACCTGCCCGAACCGGGCCCCGAGCTGTTCGCGATCTCCAGCACGCTGCCGGCTTCGATGGTCGCGAACGCCCGCGGCGCGCGGGTGGAGATCGCCGACGGTGCCCGCGGATTCGTGTTCAACGCCGGCCTGGCGACGCTCGTGTGGTTCCTGGAGATCGGCACCCGGGTCGCCGACGTCCGCGACCGGTGAGGACCTGCTGATGATCCTCGCCCGCTCCGCCTGTTTCTGGCTGGAGAAGCTGGGCAGCGCGGCATCGGAATGGGAGGACGCCGCCGCCTGCCACGACGGCGACCCGGCCACCGGTGTCGCCCCCCGCTACGTGGTCGTGGACGGCGCCACCGAGGCCTACGACGCGATCCGCTGGGTGGCGCACCTGGTCGGCTCGTTCGTCGCCGACACCGGGCCCGACCTCACCCCCGACGGGCTCCGCGCCTGGTTCGAGCAGGTCCAGCGGCTGTGGGTGGCCGGGGCGCCCGCGCGGTTCGCGACCGTCATCGAGGAGCACAAGTTCCACACGCAGGGGTCGTTCGCGACGTTCCTGGGATGTCGCCTCACCGGCCTCGACGGGCCCCGGGCCCGCTGGGAGGCCGCCGCCCTCGGGGACACCGTGCTGTTCCACGTCCGGGCCGGCCGGCTGCTCACACACTTCCCGCCGATCGACGTGGACGACTTCGGTCTCTCCCCCGACGGGATCGGCACCCGCCCGGAGGCACTCGGCCCGATGCTGCGTGCGCTGGAGCTGGCCAGCGGCGAGGTCCGGGCGGGCGACGTGCTCTTCATCGCCACCGACGCGCTGGCCCAGTGGCTGCTGCTGGAAGCCGATCGCGACGAGGCGTCGCTGTGGGCGGCACTCGCCGGCCTGGACCACGACGCGGCGTTCGCGGCGATCGTCGCCGACCAGCGCGCGGCCGGGCGGATGCGCAACGACGACGTCACGCTGCTGCGGGTCCGGCTCGCCACGGCCGAGCCCGGCGCCCTGGTGGTCTGCTTGTGACCGACCAGCTGTCCGCCGAGGACTACATCAAAGCCGTGCAGCGGCCCGACCTCGTGTTCGACCGTCCCGAGTTGGTCGAGGCCCGGTTCGACGTGCACCCGATGCTGGGCATCCCCGTTCCGGCGTCGGGCAGCACGGCGGTCGTGTTCCGGGCGACGGTCGGCGGCACCGCGCAGGCGTTACGCTTCTTCACCCGCGAGGACGCCTCCACCCAGCAGCGCTACACCGCGCTCAACGCCTGGTTCACCGAGCGCGGGCTCAACGGCGACGTCGCGGGCTGCCGCTGGGTGGACGACGCGATTCTCGTCAACGGCCGGCGCTGGCCGATGGTCCAGATGGAATGGGTGGACGGGCACACCCTCGACCGGCACGTCGAGGACCTCGTCGAGGCCGACGACCGCGCGGCGCTGGCGACGCTCGCCGCGTCCTGGCGTGACCTGTTGCGCCGGACCCAGGCCGCCCGGTTCGCGCACGGCGACCTGCAACACGGCAACGTGCTCGTCGACACGGCCGGCCAGCTGCGCCTGGTCGACTTCGACAGCTCGTGGATCGCCCCGTTCACCGGCTCCCGGCCGCCGTCGGAGGGCGGACACCGCAACTACCAGCCCCGGAACCGGCCCTGGGGCCCGTGGATGGACACCTTCCCCGGGCTCGTCATCTACCTCTCGCTGCTGGCGCTCGCCCGCGAGCCGAAACAGTGGGAGCAGCTCAACGACGGCGAGAACCTGCTCTTCCGCGACAGGGACTACCAGCCTCCGCACCGGACCGAGGTGTGGTCGTGGGTCGAGCGGCTGCACGACCCACGGATCGACCAGCTCGCGGCCCGGCTGCGGGCCTGCTGCGCCCCGGGCTGGACGGCCACCGGCGACCTGGAAAAGCTGATCTCGGGGCCCGTCCCCTGGTGGACGCACACGGCCGCCCAGCCGCCAGCCGGCGCGCCGCCCGAGGCCACCACCGCACCGCTCCCCGTCATCACCCCGCCGGTCGAGGTCACCACCGCGCCGGTCCAGGGCACCACTACACAGCCCCAGGGCACCGCCGCGCCGCGTCAGAGCACCGCCGCACGTCCGTGGCCTCGTCCCCAGCCCGCTCCGCCGGCCGGGCAGACCGTGTGGTGGAAGCAGCCGCCCGGACAGCGGCCGGAACCAGGGCGACCAGTGCCGGCACAGGCCGGACCGGCGCAGCCCGGACCGGCGCAGTGGGCTCCCCTGCGTGCCGCGGGGCGACGGCTGCGCGCAGTGGGCTGGTACCTGTTCGCGGTGGTCTCGACGGTGGCGGCCTGGGGGCTCGGCAGTGCCCTCGTCTCCGCCACGCTCACCGGCATGACCCCCTCCGACGAGGCCGCCGTCTCCGCGCTGCTCGCCCTTGTGCCTGCGCTGATCGTCCTCGTTCTCATGGTCCGGCGACGGCGACGGCGACAACCATCGGGGAAGGCGCGATGACACAGCGGATGTTCGGCCCGTACCGCATCGAGGAACTGCTGGGCCGCGGCGGGATGGGCGAGGTCTACCGGGCCTACGACACCGGGCAGCAGCGGATGGTGGCCCTCAAGCTCCTGCTCCCGAGCCTGGCCGGGGACTCGCACTACACCGAGCGGTTCCGCCGGGAGTCCGAGACGGTGGCGCAGCTACGCGAGCCGCATGTGATCCCGATCCACCGCCACGGCGAGATCGACGGCCAGCTCTTCATCGACATGCGTCTGGTGGAGGGCGCCCACCTGGGCACGGTCCTGCGCGGCGGGCCGCTCGACCCGCGGACCGCCGTGGACGTCGTCGAGCAGATCGCCTCGGCGCTGGACGCCGCGCACGCCGACGGACTGGTGCACCGCGACGTCAAGCCGTCCAACGTGCTGTGCGCCGGCCGCGGACGTCCGACCGACTTCGTCTACCTCGTCGACTTCGGGATCGCCCGGACGGTCGAGGGTGCCGGGATGACCGCGACCGGGGCGGCGATCGGCTCGATCGAGTACATGGCGCCCGAGCGGTTCCTCTCCGACCGGGTCGACCACCGGGCGGACGTCTACTCGCTGGCCTGCCTGCTCTTCGAGTGCCTGACCGCGCGCAGGCCGTTCGTCACGGCCGAGCGGCTCGGGGTGATCAGGGCACATCTGGAGGAGCCACCGCCCGTCCTGTCGGCCGTGCGGCCCGGGGCACCGGCAGCCCTCGACGCCGTCATCGCGCAGGGCCTGGCCAAGTCACCGGCCGACCGGCATCCCGCCGCGTCCGTGTTCGCGGCCGCCGCCCGCGCAGCCCTCGGCTCGGCGGCCCCGGCTCAGCCGCCCGCCGCCCCGGCCACGGGCGGCAGGTGGTGGACGCGGACGAACGCCGCCCCCGCGGCGACCCCCGCGTCCTCGCCCCCATCTGCGCCTGCGCCTGGTCCGCCAACGCCAACGCCAACGCCAACGCCGCTCGGCTCGCCCGCCACACCCGCGTCAGGCTGGTGGCAGGCCACAAGCACACCACCGTCGACACCGCCCGCACCGCCGGCCACACCCGCGTCGGGCTGGTGGCAGGCTACGAGCGCCCCGCCGCCAACGCCGCCCGCATCACCGGCCACCCCCACCGCGCTCTTCGAAACCAGGCACCACCAGCCGAAACGGCCAGCCACCGCCACGCCTTCACCCACGGCGCAGGGGCCGGGCTCCCCAACCTCCGGGCTACCGCCAACGGCACCGGCGCCGGGCACGCCCACCTCCGGACCGCCACCGACGGCACTGCCACCAACAGCACCGGGCGCGTCCCGCCCGGGCGGGACGTGGTGGGGGCGTAAGGCCACGGCGCTGCATCCGGTCGGGGCTGCGCCGATCGTCATCGGCCGCGCGCCCGAGTGCGACATCGTGCTCACCGACCCGCTCGTCTCGCGCCGGCACGCCGAGCTGCGCCAGGCCGGGACCGAGCATCGGATCGTCGACCTCGGCAGCTGGAACGGCACGTTCGTCAACGGCCACCGGACCAGCCAGGCGGCCACGATCGGGGCCGGGGACATCGTCGGCATCGGGCATGCCCTGCTGCACCTGCAGGGCGGCACCCTCGTCGAGTACACCGACTCGGGTGACATCTCGTTCGAGGCCGACGGCCTGGCCGTCACCCGCTCCGGCCGGCGGCTCCTCGACGGGGTCGGGTTCGCCCTGCCGCAGCGCAGCCTGCTGGCCGTCGTCGGTCCGAGCGGCGCCGGGAAGTCCACCCTGCTCGGCGCGCTGACCGGGCAGCGCCCCGCCGACTCCGGTGAGGTCCGCTACGCCGGCCGCGACCTCTACGCGTCCTACGACGAGCTGCGCCAACGCATCGGCCTCGTCCCGCAGGACGACATCCTGCACCCGCAGCTGACCGTCCGCCGGGCCCTGCGGTACGCGGCCGAGCTGCGGTTCCCCGCCGACACATCCGCGGCCGAGCGCAACACGCGGGTCGAGGAAGTGCTCGGCGAGCTGGGGCTGGCCGATCACGCGGACCAGCGGATCAGCACCCTCTCCGGCGGCCAGCGCAAGCGCACCAGCGTCGCACTGGAGCTGCTCACCCGCCCGTCGCTGCTCTTCCTCGACGAGCCGACGTCCGGGCTGGATCCGGGCATGGACAAGTCGGTGATGCAGACCCTGCGCACGCTCGCCGACGACGGCCGGACGGTGGTCGTCGTCACCCACTCACCCGCGCAGCTCCACCTGTGCGACCGGCTGCTCGTGCTCGCGTCGGGCGGCCGGCTCGCCTACTTCGGCCCGCCCGGCGAGGCGCTCGGCTACTTCGGCCAGCGCGACTTCGCGGACATGTTCCTGCTCCTCGACCAGTCCCGGGACGTCGACTGGACAGCCCGGTTCCGGGCCTCGCCCCAGTACGCGAAGTACGGGATGCCGAGCGGCGCGGCGCGGCCCACGGTGGGTCCCGCGGTGCGTCCGGCGCCAGCCGTGCCGGACCCGCCGCCACGCCAGCAGCCGGCACTGCGCCAGTTCGCCGTGCTCGCCCGCCGCTACCTCTCGGTGATCGCGGCCGACCGGGCCTATGCCCTGTTCCTGTTGGCGCTGCCGCTGGTCCTGAGCCTGTTCGCGCAACTTCTGCCGGGTGGGCACGGCCTGTCATGGAAGAGCCGGCAGACCAACCCCGACGACGACATCGCCCCGCTCATGCTCATGCTCGTCCTCGGCTGCGCGTTCACGGGATTCGCCGGAGCGTTCCGGGAACTGGTCAAGGAGCGCTCCGTCTTCCGCCGGGAGCAGGCGATCGGGCTCTCCCGCAGTGCCTACCTCTGGTCGAAGCTCGCCGTCCTGGGCATGATCACCAGTGTGCAGGCGGTGATCCTGGCCTTCGTCGGGCTGGTCGGCAAACCCGGGCCGGACACTCCGCTCGCGCTGGGGAGCGGGGTCACCGAGGTCGCTGTCGCCATGATCGCGGTCGCACTGGCCGCGATGGTCCAGGGGCTGCTGGTCTCGGCGCTGATCAGCAACGCCGATCGCGGCATGCCAATCCTGGTCGTCGTCCTGCTGTTGCAGTTCCTGCTGTGCGGGCTGCTCATCCCCCTGAACGGCCGCCCGCCGCTGGAACAGCTCGCGTACCTGATGCCGGCCCGGTGGGGGTTCGCGATGGTCGCCGCGACCACCGGCTACCGGCAGGGCGACCCCGATCGTGACCCGCTGTGGAAGGACGACGCCGGCACCTGGGCACTTGACCTCGCCGCGCTCCTGCTGCTGACCGCGGCCGTCGCGGCGGCGACGTGGCCCGTGCTCCGCCGCGGATCAACCCCCCGGAAGGGCCGCTGATCACCGCGCGGCATCGCCAGCGAACCCCTGGGCTACACCGGTGACCGACCGCCGTGACGGAGCCCGGGACCGCAGGGTGTGACGGCAAGCCGTCGCGCGGAAGGAGCATGGGCGGCCGTTAGGATCACGCGTCGTGTCGACGGAAATGAGTGGGTTGGCCACGGTCGACGGTGAGGACCGACAGGGCGTCAGGCCCCGTCGTGATCGTTGACCGGGCGCGGGTAGCGGCGGCGCTTCCTGGATATGAGCTGGATGACCAGATCGGTGCTGGCGCATTCGGGCTGGTGCTGGCCGGCAATGCGCCGGGTTCCGGACCCGCGGAGCCGGCGCCGGATCATCATCGAGCCGACCGACGAGGGCCTCGACCGGATCAGCGAACTTCGCAGGCCTGCTGCGTGCAGCGTTTCACGCCCCTGCTGGTCGATGTGGCGCGGCCGTGCCGGCACCGTCCCGGGGACAGGTGGTTTGTCGACGAGGTGCGCCACGAGGCGCGGTGGATTCCTGTGGAGGTGAGAGACCTTCACCGCCGGGCTGTCGCAGCAGGCCGGTGTCGGTGCCGAAACCGCTGGCATCCGCCGCTTCCTCACAACGCAACAGTGCCCGAGCGGGCTGCCTAACGACGCGGACCAGGACCGATGGCCCAGTTCTGGCACCCCACACTCGACCCACAGCCCACGGTCACCCGATCCCGGATTCCATCGTCCGCCGCACCCGCATCCTCGGCGGCATGATCAACGAGTACCGCAACGCCGGCCGACAACTCCCGTAGACGATCACCTCAACCGCAAAAGGCCAGCCCACAGACCGAAAATCAGATCTTGGAGTCCCCCAGGCACCAGCCCAACGCGGGTGTGCACCGGCGTGTCGCCGCACCTTCGAACGGATGTTCGGCTACTGTTGCCCACAGACTCTCCGCCGTCCACAGAACCGACCCGACTTCCGAAACTGTCGGTCCCACGGCCTAGCGTCGGCTCGTGGCCAAGACCCGCCGACCTCAGTCAGCATGGAGTAACTCCAATGGTGGGACCCGACCGCGACAAGGCGTTGGAGAACGCTCTTGCGCAGATCGACAAGCAGTTCGGCAAGGGCTCGATCATGCGGCTGGGTGACGATATCCGGCCGCCGATCCAGGTCATCCCGACCGGATCCATCGCGCTGGATGTCGCGCTCGGTATCGGGGGCCTTCCCCGT